>JAPWVC010000010.1 GCA_028275195.1 Candidatus Acetothermia bacterium | reverse complement strand
TTGAGGAGCTCCCGCCCATGTCGTAGGTCCGGACCTTGCCCTCCTTGATCACGGAGGCGATCGCCCGCTCCAGCTTCTCGGCTTCTTCTTGCTCCCCCAGCCACTCCAGCATCAGCCTGACCGTCAGGAGCATCGCCATCGGGTTCACCTTGTATTGCCCGGCATACTTGGGGGCCGAGCCGTGGACCGGCTCGAACAGGGCATAACTATCGCCGATGTTCGCCGAGGAGGCGAACCCCAGCCCCCCGACGAGCTGTCCCGCCAGGTCGCTCAAGATATCGCCGAAGAGGTTGGAGGTCACGAGCACGCTATAATCCTGAGGGTTCTTCACGAGCCACATCATCATCGAGTCGATATTGACTTCTTGGAGCTCGATTCCAGGATAGTCTTTCGCCACCTCCCGGGCGGTCTGGACCATCAGCCCGCTCGTCTCCCTCAGGACATTCGGCTTCTCCACGAGGGTCACTGACTTGCGGCCGGTCTTCTTGGCATACTCGAAGGCGGCCCGGATGATCCGCTCCGCCCCGCGCTTGGTGATGATCCGGCAGGCGAGGGCGAGCTCGTCCGCCGGGACGCTGGCGAAACGCTTCATCTTCGGGTGGACTTCGAGTGCCCGCCTCACCTCATCTGGAAGGGGATAGAACTCGACCCCGGAATACAAGCCCTCGGTGTTCTCCCGGAAGACCACAAGGTCGATGTCATCCCGGTAGTTCAGGGGGTTCCCGGGGTAGGCCTTGCATGGGCGCATGTTGATGTAGAGATCGAAGAGCTGCCGCAGGGCCACGATCGGGCTGGAGTAGGTGTAGCCCTTCCCGCGCAGCTCGGGCCGGAGCTCTTGCTCCGCCTCCTCCTTCGGCTTGGAGGTGATCGCCCCGAAGAGGCAGCAATTCGTGCTCTTCAGCAGTTTTATGGTCCGCTCGGGGAGGGGGTTCCCCTCGTTCTTCCACAGCTCCCAGCCGACCTCGCCCTCCAAGTATTCGGCATCGAGGTCGATCTTCTCCAAGACAATCTTGGCCGCGTCCATCACATCCCTGCCGATCCCATCGCCAGGGAGGAGCGCGATCCTCAGCTTGGCCATAGACCACCCCTTGAACCCTGGATTATCATCAATTTAGCAAGAGCGGGGCTGGAAGTCAAAGCCAAAGCCCCTAGCAGAGCCGGTGGGGCAGGCAGCACCGGCCGCAATGGTCGCAAGTAATCGAGGAGGGCCTCGCCCTACCCTAGCTCGGGTCGAAACAGATTAAATTCGGATCTTGAGCGACCGGGCTAGGGCCCGCTCGCCGCGATACTCCGGGAGGAGGAGCGGGGCCTTCCGGTCGTTATTGATCCCCGCTTCCGCCAGCATCTTGCTGTAGGCGACGATGTGCTCGAGTGAGAGCTTTCCCAGCTTGGCCACCTTGGCGTGCCTGGCGGCCGAGATCCCGGCCCTCCGGCCGAAGACATTGTAGTCGAGCAAGGAATTCCCCATCAGCCGGTTCTTCCCGTGGACCCCGCCCTCGACCTCCCCGCCGGCGAACAGGCCCGGGACGCCAGTCCAGCCGTGCTCGTCGATCTCGACCCCTCCGTTCTGGTAGTGGAGTGTGGGGAAGACGAGTATCGGCTCCTTTGCCATGTCGATCCCGAAGCGGTTGAACATCCGCCACATCGCCGCCAGCTCCCGCTTGATCGTCCCCGGGCCGTGGAGCTCCTCGATCATCGGGCTATCCAACCAGACCCCCCTCATCCCCGTGGGGGTCTCGACCCCGTTCCCTCGGCCATAGCATTCCCGGATGAAGGCCGCGGACTCCACATCTCGCGGCTCGAGGGGGTAGACGAAGGCCTCGCCATGCCGGTTGACCGGCATCGCCCCCATCCCCCGGACCTTCTCCGTCACGAGCTGGCCGACCAGGGCCTCGGGGTAGGCCACCCCGGTAGGGTGATACTGGACGGCATCCATGTCCCGGAGCTTGGCCCCCACGCGGTAGGCCAGGACTAGCCCGTCGGCCGTAGCCCCGTAGTGGTTGGTGGTGGGGAATCCCTGGATGTGGAGCCGCCCGAACCCACCGGTGGCAAGGACCGTGGCCTTGGCCCGGACCACCAGGTATTGGCTCGTCTCGAGGTTGAAGAGGATCGCACCGGCCACCTGGCCTCGGTCGTCCATCAGCAGTTCAACGGCAGGGGCGAACTCCACTACTGGGATCCCGATGTTCCGGGCCTCGTCCCGCAAGGCCCGCATGATCTCCATCCCCGTGTAGTCCTTGGCTGAGTGCATCCTCATCCTCGAGGTCCCACCCCCGTGCTTCTCCACGAAGCTCCCGTCGGGGTTCTTGTCATACATCACTCCCAGGGACTCATGCCACTTGATGATCATCGGCCCATCGGTCACCAGTGCCCGGACCAGCTCGGGCTTGTTGGTATAGTGCCCGCCGCCCATGATGTCCAGATAATGGATCGCCGGGGAATCCTCGGGCCGGTCGGCCGCTTGAATCCCACCTTGGGCCATGATCGAGTTGGAATCACCCCAGCGGAGCTTGGTGGCGATTAAGATCCTCTCCGGCTTGATCCCCTCGTAATAGGCCCAGAGGGCCGCGACCGTCCCGGCCCCGCCCCCGCCGATGATCAGGACATCGACATCGTAGTCGATCTGGGAGAGGTCGACCTCCTCCGGGGAGATCAGCGGGTAGGCTTCAAGGAGATCGGCCACCTCGTGCGGCACTAACTCCCCCTTGCTCGGGCCGATGGAGAGGGGCCTTTTAGTCCCGGCCTTGTAGTCCGGATGCCACTCCCTCAAGATCTCCTCCCGCTCCTTGGCGCTCATCCGCGGCGGGGAAGTCTTGAGCCGCTCGGGCCTGGTGGCCTCTACGAGGGCGATCAACTCTCGCATGGAATCGGGGTAGCCGCTCGTGATCATCTCAAACTCCCACTCCTTCCTCGATCTGGCGGGCCTCATAGAGCTTGGAAAGCTCCTCCTTCCCCATCCGAGTGAGCCGGTCCAGCTCCTCATCGAACCTCCCGGCCTCGATCTCCGCCACCCTTTGGGCGAGGTGCTCGGCCTTGGGGGCGAGATACCGCCCGTAGAGGCGGCGGGCGAGCTGGGCCACATGGTAATGCTTGATGTCGGCGGGGCAGCGCATGGAGCAGAGGCCGCACTGGATACAATCGAACGATAGCTCCGCGACGCGCTTGATGTCCCCCCGGAGGGCCGCCTGGATGTAGTCCATCACCGGGATCTCCTGGGGGCAGGCCTTAGTGCAGGTGTTGCAGGCCACGCACCTGGCGAGCTCGGGGTAGAGCTTGAGCAGGACATTCTCGGTCGGGCGGAGCTTCTCCAAGTCATAGCTTACCCTGGGGGCTGGGGCGAAGGGGAGCTGGACGAGGAACATTCCGTCCTCCACTAGCTTCTGGCAGGCCACGGCGAACCGGAGCTTATACTCGCCCTCCTTGCGGTAGACCGTCCCGCAGGCCCCGCAGAAACCGGCCCGGCAGCCGGCCCCGCGGATGAACTTGTAGCCGGCATACTCCATGGCCTTCATGATCGTCAGCCCCGCGGGGACGCGGTATTCCTTCCCCATGATGTAGATTCGCACTCCCAGCTCTTCCGCCAAGGAGGTTCGCTCCTCCTGTTCCACAGCTTCGCGGTCCGCCAATCAGATCACCTCCTCAGTAGCTGGCGCTCTTCCAGGAACGGCCGGGGGTCGACATAATGCCCTTCTGGGCTTAGGGCCTCCTCCAAGCCGAAGGCTAGGGCCATCAGCTCGGTGAAGTAGAGGACCGGGAGCGGGGCGAAGCTACCATCGAGCTCTCGGATGAGCCTCTGCCGGTTGTCAAGGTTGAAGGAGCACAAGGGGCAGGAGGAGATGAGGGCCTCCGCCCCCCGGGAGGCGGCCTCCGAGAGGATCTTGTGGGCCCGCCGGGCCACGACCTCCTTGTGCGCCACTGTATGGTAGGAGCCACAGCACTGGCCCTTCAGGGGCGAGTCGACCGGCTCGGCCCCCAAGGCCCGGACTAGCTCCTCCAGGATCGAGGGGTTCTCCGGGTCGTCGAGCCCGACCCCCCTCGGCCGGAGGAGGAGGCAGCCGTAGTAAGGCGCAACTCTTAGTCCCTCGAGCGGCCGGACCACGCGCTTCGCCACGGCCTCGAAGCCCACCTCATCCCGCAAGAGCTCGAGGAGGTGAAGGACCCTCACCCCGCCGCGGTAGTCCGGCTCCTCATCGAGGAAGGCATTGATCTTGGCCAGCTCCTCGGGGTGCGCCTCGACCCTTAAGGCCGCTCGCTTGAGGGTGTTGTAGCACATGGCGCAGGCGGTCACGAGCCGCCTTTCGCCGGCCTCCTGGGCTCGAATTAGGTTCCGGACCGGCGCGAGCTGGCGCATCAGGTCGTCCGTGGTGAGCGAGCTCACGGTCCCGCAGCAGTTCCACCGCTCGAGCTCGACCAGCTCGACCCCCAGGGCCCCCATCGCTGCCCTGGCGGAACGGTCGAAGTTCGCGGCCAGGGCCTTCAGGCTGCAGCCGGGATAATACGCTATCCTCATTCTAGCCGATTAATTTCCTCGCCCCGGCGACCAGGGCGATCTGGGGGAGCTCCTCCTCACCGAGCGAAGCGAGGTCGAGTGAGTCCTCGCCTCGACGGAGGAGGATCTGCCTCAGGGCCTCCATTACTCTAGCGATGTCGATCCCGTTGGGGCAACGGACGGTGCAGGTGAAGCAGGCAGCGCAGAGCCAGATCGTCCGGGAGTTCAAGACCTCGACCCGCCCCTCCATGATGTATTCCAAGACCTGCCTTGGGGTGAGGTCCATCTCCGAGGCGAAGGGGCACCCCGCGGTGCACTTCCCGCAGTGGTAGCAGGCGAAGACCCTCTGGCCCGAGAGGGCCTCGACCTCCTCCTGGAGCTCCTTGGCTGAGAGATCGATCTTGCCCATCTTATCCATCCTATCCCTCTCTCCGGCCCGCCTCGGCCGTCGTCAGCGCGGGCTCCTCCCCCTTGGCCTTGGTCAAGACCCCCAGCCGCTCGAGCCGGCCAGCGAAGGCGTTCACCACCTGAGCGAACCGCTCGCCCTCGGCCGCGGAGACCCACTCTAGCGCCAGCCGCTCCTCTTGGAGCCCGAGGCTCCGCAGGAGCCGCTTCAATAGCTCATAGCGGCTGAGGGCCCGCAAGTTCCCCGATTGGTAATGGCACTCCCCGGGATGGCAGCCGGTGATGAGCACCCCCGCGGCCCCCAGCTCGAAGGCCCGCAACGCGAACTGGGGGTTAAGCCGCCCGGAGCACATCAGCCGGATCAGCCGGACCCGGGGGTCATACTCCAGCCGCGAGGTCCCGGCCATGTCCGCACCGGCGTAGGAGCACCAGTTGCAGGTGAAGACGATGATCTTCTCCTTAGGGCGGTCGGCCAGGGCCGCCTCGACCTGGGCCAGGACCTGCGCGTCGGTGAAGTGGTGCATCTCGATCGCCCCGACGGGACAAGAGGCGGCACAGACCCCGCACCCCTGGCAGGCGGCCTCGGTCACATGCGAGGTCCCGTCGACATGGATGGCGTTGAACGGGCAGACGGACTCGCAGATCCCACACCCGGCGCACAGCTCCTCCCGGACCTCGGCGCTGAGCGCCTCGATCCGGATCTTCCCCTCCTTCATCAGCCTTGCGGCCCGGCTGGCCGCGGCCTTGGCTTGGATCGAGCTCTCCCGGATGTCCTTGGGGCTCTCGGCCGCGCCGGCGAGGAAGATCCCCGTAGTGGCGGTATCGACCGGCTCGAGCTTGGGGTGCTTCTCCGCGAAGAAGCCGTCGCTCGAGCGGGCCAGCCCGAAGAGTTTCTGCACCTTCTCGCTCTCCTTGCGGGCCTCCAAGCCTACGGAGAGGATGACCAGATCATGGCGGTGCTCATAGAGCTCGCCGAGGAGGATGTTCTCCCCCACGAGGGTGAGGCTCTTATCGCTGTTCTCCAGGACCTCGGCCGGAAGGCCCTTGATGAACCTGATCCCGGCGAGCCTGGCCCGACGATACATCTCCTCGAAGCCCTTCCCCTTGGCCCGGATGTCGATGTAGTAGATGGTGATCTCCGCCTCGGGGAGCTTCTCCTTGATGAGGAGGGCCTGCTTGATCGAGACCATGCAGCAGATCCCGCTGCAGTAGGGGTTCCCCTCCAGTTCAGGGTTGGAGATCCTCGAGCCGACGCACTGGATGAACGCGATCCGCTTAGGCTTCCCCAGGTCGCTCGGGCGGAGGATCTTCCCCAGGGTCGGACCGGTAGGGGAGATGAGCCGCTCGAAGTCGATGGTCGTGATCACATTCTCGTATTTCCCGTAGCCGTAGTCCTGGCTCTTGGAGGGGTCGTAAGGGTCGGCCCCGATGGCGATGATCACCGTGTCCACCTCCAGGTCCAGCTCCTTCTCCGGTGGCTGCTCGAAGTTTATGGCCTTTGGCGAGCAGGCCTGGAGGCACTTCTCGCAGACCAAGAGATTGGGCTTGTTGAGGCAGTTCTCGATGTCGATGGCGTATTCCGCAGGGACGGCCTGGGGGAGGGACTTGTAGATGGCCTTCCTCAGGCCGAGGCCCATGTTGAACTCGTCCGGGACGGCCACGGGGCAGACGGGGACGCACTCCCCGCAGGCGGTGCACTCGGGGGTGACGAACCTGGCCCTCTGGCGGACCTTCACCTTGAAGTTGCCCACGAACCCGGAGACGGCCTCGACCTCGGCGTTGGTGAGCAAAGTGATGTTGGGGTGGCGGCCCACTTCGGCCATCTTCGGGGCGAGGATGCAGGTGGAGCAGTCCAGCGTCGGGAAGGTCTTATCGAGCTGGGCCATGTGCCCTCCGATGAACGGCTCCTTCTCCACCAGGAAGACCTTGTAGCCGGAGTCGGCCAGGTCGAGGGCCGCCTGGATCCCGGCGATCCCCCCACCGACCACCAGGGCCCTCTCGCCCACGGGGATTTCGCTCTCCTTGTAGGGGATGAGGAGCCTAGCCCGGGCTACGGCCATCCGCACCAGGTCCTTGGCCTTCTCCGTAGCTTGGCCGCCGTCCTTGTGGACCCAGGAGTCCTGCTCACGGATGTTGGCCATCTCAAACAGATACTTGTTCAATCCAGCCCGCTCTAAGGCCGCACGAAAGGTCGGCTCGTGCATCTTCGGTGAACAGGCGGCGACCACCACCCGGTCGAGCCGCTCCTGCTGGATGTCGTTGATGATCTCCCGCTGGGTCGCCTCGGAGCAGGCATACATCATGTCCTTCGCCAGGGCCACTCCGGGGAGGCCCTTCGCGAACTCCGCGACCGCCTTGACATCCACGACCCCGGCGATGTTCGTCCCGCAGTGGCAGATGTAGACCCCGATCCGGGGCTCTCCGTCTCTCTTCATCTCCTCCCCTCCGAATCGAGTCGGGCTAGAAGCTCCTTCCCGTGCTCTAGCCCCCGGCGGAAGGCCTCCTTGTTCAGCTCGAGGGCCTTTTTAGGGACCGAGCGGAGGACCGCCTCCTCCATTACCTCTACCGGGAGGAGCCCGGTGATCGCAGTAAAGGCCCCCAGCATCACGATGTTCACCACCACCCTTCTTCCCAGCTCCTCGGCGAGCCCATTGGCCCGGATGGGAAAGACCCTCAGCCCGTCCGGGGGCTCCCCGAGTTCGGGCTTGACCAGGTCCTGGTCGTAGATCAGCAGTTGCCCGACCTCCCGGCGGTAGTAGTCGTAGGCCCCCTGGAAGAGGAAGACCGAGATCTCGGGCTTAATGACCTTGGGGTAGTCGATCGGCTCATCGGCGATCACCACATCGGCGGCCACGCGGGCCCCGCGCATCTCCGGCCCATAAGACTGGGTCATCGTGGCGTGCTTCCCCGCTAAGATCGCGGCCCGGCCGAGGATCTGCCCCGCGAGCATGATCCCCTGGCCGCCGAACCCTCCGAGCCGGATCTCCCGTCTCATCTTTATCTCCCTGAAAGCTGGGCCTTCGCCCGCTTGATGATCTCTTGGTAGCGGTCCATGAAGGTCGGGCGCTCAATATCCAGGAAGTTCCCGACCACGATCTTCGAGTCCTTCCTCATCGAGAGGCCGATCTCCTTGAGATTGGCCTGATGGTCGATCACGCAGCTCTGGAGATACCACTCCATCTCGTCGAGCCCCTGGCCCAGTTCATTCGGCCGGCCGAAGCTCGTCGGGCAAGGGGCGATCACCTCGATGAAGGTGAACCCCCGCTTGCTGAAGGCATGGAGGATCGCATCCCTCAGCTTCCGGAAGTGGAGGGTCGTCCACCTCGCGACGAAGACCGCCCCCGAGGCCGCGGCGAGGTAGGGGAGGTTGAACCCCTCCTCCATGTTCCCGTAAGGGGAGGTGGTGGTGATCGCCATCTCCGGGGTGGTGGGGCCGACCTGGCCCCCGGTCATCCCGTAGTTGAAGTTGTTGACGCAAATCACATTGATATCGACATTCCTCCGCGCGGCGTGGATGAAGTGGTTCCCCCCGATGGCAAATAAGTCGCCATCCCCGCTGAAGACGGTGATCTCCAGCTCGGGGTTAGCGACCTTCAAGCCGGTGGCGAAGGGGATGGCCCGCCCGTGAGTCGTGTGGTAAGAGTCGATGGAGACATAGCCCGCGACCCGGCCGGTGCAACCGATCCCCGAGACCACGACCTGCTTCTCCAAGGGGATCTTCGGGGCCGCGAGCTTCAGCGCCTCAAGATAGGCCGTCACGGCCACACCGATCCCACAGCCGGGGCACCAGATGTGGGGGATCCGGTCCTCCCGGAGGAGTTCGTCCTCGGGGTGATGCTCGGCGATGACCTCGCGGAGCTCGAGGGCCGCGGAGGAGCGCCCCTCTTGGATCACCTTTGGGCCACCTCCTCGATCTTCCTCAGGATCTCGTCGGGGTGGATCGGCTCCCCGCCGAGCCGATTGACCTTGTAGACCGGCTTCCGGGCATGGCGCTCGACCTCTCGGGCCATCTGCCCGGCATTGACCTCCGCTACGATGATCTTGGCATCGCGGAGCTCGGCCACCTTCTTGTCCGGGAAGGGCCAGCAGGTGATGAGCCGGAGCATTCCCACCTTCAATCCCCGTTCCCTAGCCAGCCTGAGGGCCCTCATGGCCGCCCGGGCTGTCGAGCCGTAGGCCACGAGGACGATCTCGGCGTCCTCGAGCTCGACCTCCTCATACTCGATGATTTCCTCCCGGTGGTCTAGGATCTTCCGGAGCATCCGTTCGAGCATCCTCTCCTGGACCTCCGGCTCGGTGGCCGCGGGGTAGCCCCGCTCGTCATGGGTCAGGCCGGTCACATGGATCCTGTAGCCCTCCCCGGCCAGGGCCATCGGCGGGACCAAATCCGCCTCGGGCTCGAAGGGCCAGAACCGCTCTCCAGGCTCGACCCGCGGCCTCTTCCGATTAATGATCTTGATCTTATCCGGGTCGATCACCACCCGCTCGAGCATGTGGCCGATCAGCTCGTCGCTCATCACGAAGGTCGGGGTCCGGAACCGCTCGGCCATGTTGAAGGCTTTGATCGTGTAGTCGAACATCTCCTGGGGCGAGGCCGGGGCATAGGCGATCACGGCGTAATCGCCGTGCGAGCCGAACCGGACTTGCATCATGTCCGCCTGGCCGATGAGGGTCGGCATCCCCGTGGAGGGGCCGCCGCGCTGGACATTGACGACCACGCAGGGGGTCTCGGTCATGAAGGCCAGGCCGATGTTCTCTTGCATTAGAGAGAAGCCGGGGCCGCTCGTGGCGGTCATGGCCTTCGCCCCGGCGCAGGAGGCCCCGATGATCGCGGCCATGCTCGCGATCTCGTCCTCCATCTGGAGGTAGACCCCCCCGACCTGGGGGAGGCGGCGGGCCATCCGCTCGGCGATCTCGCTCGAGGGGGTGATGGGATAGCCGGCGAAGAACCGGCACCCGGCGGCGATCGCCCCCTCGGCGCAGGCATCATCTCCGCTCAGGAAGTGGGTCCCCGCTAGGATGGCTTCGCGCTCGACCTCGGCCTTAGCGATCAGGTTCATCCCCATCTTTCTTTAATCTCCGGTCAGCTCACTCGCTCTCGCCCTCGGCCTCAGTGTAGATGGCGAACTCGGGGCAGATGAGCATGCAGGTCTTGCAGTCCACGCAATCCCCTTCCTTCCCCGCCTTCACCCGAGGATAATGGAAGCCCTTGGAGTTGGCTTCCTCCGACTTCTCCAGGACTTCCTTGGGGCAGAAGGTCCAGCAGAACCCGCACTCCTTGCACCGCTCGGGGATGATGTAAACCCGCCCACGGGGGACCGGAAGCGGCCCGCCCAGGGGCCGCCGTCTCCCTGACCTCGCTCGCTCGGCCAGCTCGACCGTCATCTTTGCCCTTGCATTCTAGAACTCCGGTGGGGGCGCTGCCATGATCGGGGTCAACTGCCGCTATGATCGGAGTCAGCAGCACCGCAGGAGCTGCCGGAAGATCCCCAAGGGCCTGAAGTGCAAGAGGTGGGCCGGCCAGGCAAGCTCCCGTTTGTCGCAGAGGAGGGAGCTCGTTTTAGGTCCAGGGACCTGGGGGATGGGCTCCTTTTCCCCCATCTCGCGCTTTTGGCGGAGGTGAGGATGGAGCGCGCGAGCCCGGGCGAGCCTTGCCGCGACCGCCTGGGCTTGGGAGGCCGAGATCCGCCGATGCTCCAGCTTCAGGGCATTGAGCCGCTCGGCGGCATCGTAGGTCGCCCGGACGAGCTCCTCTCGGCTCAGCCAGGCCGTCTCGTAATTGAGCATCCCCTCCCAAGTCGGCGCGAGCAAGAGCTGGCGGTGCTCCTCCAAGGTCCGGGCGAAGAGCTTATACCCCAGGCTCTCTGGTGACTCGAAGGCCCGGCTCCCCGGATCGAGGAACGGCCCGAGCGGGGAGATGAAGCAGGAGAGCCGGCGGTCGAACCTCCGGAAGAGCTCCCCGGCGTAGTCGACGGTCGCCAGGACCGAGCGGTAGGTCTGACCAGAGAGGCCGATGAGGAAGAAGAGGTCGAACCGGTGGCAGCCGGCCGCCAGGGCCATGGCGATCGTCTCTTCCAACTCCTCATTGCTGTAGATGGCCGTCGGGTCGTGGACCGCCCGGAGGTCGGGGTCGTGGCTCTCGGGGGAGAACTCGACCGTCCAATTCCGGACCGAGGCCCCTAGCTCGGCGAGGAACTCCCGGCTTGCAGGGGAGAAGAGCTCGAAGATCAGCTCATTGCGGAGCTTGTGCCTGCGGATGAGCCGGAGGAGCTCCTGGGCATAGCTCTCCCCCGGCTGGCGGATGTCCCCGATGAGGAAGATCGGGCCGCGGCTGATCTCCGCGAGGTCGAGGATGTTCTTCAACACGCTCTCCGGGCTCCGGAAGGCCGGCCTCCCCCGCCCCGCCACTCTGGCATAGGCCTCGCGCGAGCCGCCGCAGGTGGCACAACTGTGGGTGCAGCCCTTGACGGTGAAGATCGCCATCACGGGATTCCTCCACCAGCCATGGTAGGGGGTCAGGCTCAGCCGGTCGCGATACCGCAGGACCTGCTTGATCAGCCGGTCGGGCCGGAGATCGGCATAGTCGAGTGAGTCGGGGATGTAGCCCAGTTGATTGGCTCGCATGAGCCCATCCTCCTTCCAGGCCAGGTTCGGGACCTCCCCGAGTGGCCGGCGGCCGGCCAGGGCCTCCATGAGTTGGTAGAGCGGCTCCTCAGCGCAGTCGCCCCGGATGATAAAGTCCACCTCCGGGCGGGCGAGCAGCTCGCGGAAGTAGTAGCTCGAGGAGAGCCCGCCGAGGGCTACGGGGATCTGGGGGTGGAGCTCCTTCAAGAGATGGGCCACCTCCAGGGCCCCGTGGGCATGGGGGAGCCAATGGAAGTCCAGCCCGAAGAGCTTGGGCTTGAGCTTAGCGAGGAAGGCCCGGGGATCGAACGCCCGGTCCAAGAGCATCCTTAGGGCCAGGTTGACGATCCGGACCCGTAAGCCTCGCGCCTCGAGGTAGCTAGTGAGGGTCAACAGCCCGAGGGGATACATCTCGAAGATCGGGGATGAAGGGATGAGGTCGCTCAACGGGCCTGAGCCGGGGAGGCCCGCTCGTTGGCGGAAGTCGTAGACGCTAGGGGGATGGATCAAGACCAGGTCCACATCGCTCATGGTTTGCTGCCTCGATCCCATCCTAGTGGCGGTGGGGCTTAGCTGGCTCTGACTCAAATCATCTCTAATGGCGATGTAGGTCATAGTGACCGGCCCATAGCCCTCCTAGAATGGCAGCGATGAGAATCGCACAGGAGGAGGCTTGGGATGGAACTCGCGCTGAAGCCCGGAGCTGAGGCCGCGCCACTCGCGTTCGCTGAGGAGACCCCGCCATACTCCTCCGAGGAGGAGGCGCTCTTCGAGGCCGAGAGGTGCCTCCTCTGCGGGGGGAAGGAGGCCCCGGCCCCCTGCGTAGCCGCCTGCCCCGCGAAGGTCGAGGTCCCCAAATTCATCAAGGCGATCCTGGACCGGGACTACGCCAGCTCAGGGAAGACAATCTTCGCCGCCAATCCGCTGGGTGGGACTTGCGCCCGCGTCTGCCCGGTCGAGGAGCTCTGCGAGGGGGCCTGCGTCCTCCACAAGGAGGGCCGTCGCCCGGTGGAGATCGGGCGGCTCCAGCGGTTCGCCACCGATTGGGTCCTAGAGCATGGGATTGCATACTACAAGCGGGCCAGGCCGAAGGATGAGTCCGTGGGGGTGATCGGGGCCGGCCCGGCGGGCTTGAGCTGCGCCGCGGAGCTGGCCAAGCTCGGCTATCAAGTCACAGTCTATGAGAGCCGGCCTGAGCTAGGAGGGCTAGTCACCCGCGCGATCGCGCCATACAAGCAGCAGATCGAGCCGCTCCCCCGGGAGGCCGAGCAGCTCGCCCGCCTGGGAGTGGAGTTCCAGCTCGGCCAGGCCGTCGGTGAGGAGCTCTCATTCGAGGAGCTAGAGCGGCGCCATGGGGCGATCTTCCTCGGGGTGGGCCTGGGGGAGGATGTGGAGGTCCACTGGGAGGGGGACGAACTTGAGGGGGTCTATGAGTCCCTCCCGTTCATCGAGGAGCTGAAGCTCGGTGATCCTCGCAATCTCAAGCTCGGGGAGCGGGTGGCAGTGATCGGTGGCGGGAACACCGCGATCGATGTGGCGAGGGAGGCCGTCCGGCTCGGGGCGAAGGATGTGATGGTCCTCTACCGCCGGACGGAGAAGGAGATGCCGGCCTTCCGCAAGGAAGTGAAGGCCGCCCGGCGGGAGGGGGTCCACTTCTACTGGCTGATCGCTCCCAAGCGGTTCCTCGGGAGCGGAAGGGTCGAGGGGCTCGAGTGCCTCTACATGCGGCTGGGCGAGCCGGACGCCTCCGGCCGCCGCCGGCCCGAGCCGGTCCCTGGGACGGAGTTCGTCCTCCAGGTCGATACCGTGATCAAGGCGATCGGCCAGCGGCCAAGGACCGAGCTGTTGCAGAAGATCCCCGGCCTCTCGCTGAAGGACGGCTTGGTGGAGGTTGACCCCCAGACCGGCCAGACCTCAAATCCCAAATATTTTGCGGGCGGGGACTGCATCAACGGCGGGGCCACGGTCGTCCAGGCGGTCCACGACGGGAAACGGGCCGCGCGGGGGATCGACCAGCTCCTCTCGAGCACGAGCAGGAGGCGATGAGGGCGGCCTGAGCCGAACGGAAGGGGCAAGAGGTGGAGGCGATCCAGATCCGAGGCTGCCACGACTGCCGCCAGGAGGCCTGCTCTTGGATCTTCTCCGGGCTTCCCCCGGAGGAGTTCGCCCAGTTCACCGGCCTGGTGAACCATGTGAGCTACGACGGCGGGGAGACGATCTTCCAGGAGGGGGCTTCCCCCTTCGGGGCCTACATCGTCTGTCGCGGGCGGGTGAAGGTCCTGGGGAAGGCCCCGAACGGGAAGCGCCAGATCCTCAAGCTCCTCCGCTCCGGGGAGCTCCTCGGGGAAGAGGCGCTCTTCGCCGAGGGGAGCTATACCAGCTCCGCAAGGACCCTCTCCCCAACGACCTTGGCCTTCATCCCCAAGGAGAAGCTCTTGGGGTTCATCCGGGACCATCCGATTGTGGCCTTCCGGCTGATCGAGAAGCTGGCGAGGGAGCTATTGGCCTTCCAGACCAAGCTGGTCGAGGTGGCCTACGGGAGCAGCGAGGCCCGGCTGGCCCGGCTCCTCCTGGCCCTGGGGAAGCGGTTCGGCCAGCCCGAAGGCGAGCGCCTCTTGATCGGGCTCGAGCTCTCCCGGGCCGAGCTGGCCGAGCTGGCGGGAATCGCCCCGGAGACGGCGATCCGGACCCTCTCCCGCTTCCGCCAAGAGCGGCTCATCGAGCTCGAGGGCCCGCGGATCATCCTCTGCGACCTCAACCGGCTCCAGGGGCTGGCCCGCCCGCTCCCGGTCGCGGTCCACGAGAGCCTCCTCTAGCTCGAAGGGCATGCGAAGCCTTTAAAGCTTAAGCCCAGGGGCCGGCCTCCATTTCAGTGGCACCACCTTTCTCAGCCCCAGGCACTGGGGCCAGCAGACGGGGATTGACATCCAGAGCGGAGGGGAGTAGGATGCTCCTGTGGGGTGGGGCCGGGAGCAGCTCGATCGATCAGGCCGAGGGCCACAAGGAGGAATGGATGGAGGAGTATGAGGTCGACCTGCGTGACTACTTCCGGGTGATCTGGCGGAAGAAGTGGATCATCCTGGGGATCACCCTCACTGCCATCCTGGCTGCTGCCCTGGCCTCCTTCACGAAGCCGAGCCAATACCAAGCCCAAGCGGTCTACCAGCTCCAGTCCGCCCCTACGGTCAAGGGGGTCACGCTCAGCTCCCCCTCGAGCGAGGTAGCAGTCGCCATGCTTAGCTCGAAGGAGCTCCTCCGGCAGGCTGGGAAGGGGCTGGTCGATGAGGCCCGCTTGCTCTCGAGTAGCTTGAAGGTAACGGTCCAGAAGGGCGATCTCATTCAAGTTGAGCTGAGAGGAGCTCTCCCTCCAACAGCCCTCCGGGAGGTCCTCGGCCGGCTGATTGAGTTATTCTCTTCCGAGATCAAGGGACAGCTCGAGAAGGAGATCCAAGGCGAGCTCCTTCGGCTCGAGCGGGGCCTAGAGCGACTCGCGGCCTTGCAAGCCCAGCTTGCCCAGCAGATCCAGGGGCTGCTCGAGCGGGGAGAGAATGCCTCCCTCAAGGTCGGGGAGCTCGACGCCACTCTGGAAGGCTTCGCCCTTCGCCAGGAGCTTGCCAATCTATATGGCCGGCTCGCCCCACTTCAGAGGGAGATGGACAGCCTTAATCTCTCCAAGGAAGAGCTGAGTGAGATCGCTGGGGCGGGCTGGGAGCCGCTGATCACCATTAGCCCGCCCTATGCTTCGCCTGCTCCTATCGGCCCCAACCGCTCGATGAACCTGGCCGTAGCTGGGGTCTTGGGGCTATTCGTGGGGGTCCTGCTCGCCTTCTTCATCCACTACATGGAAGGCGGGAAGCAGACCGAGGCCAAGGAGTGAGGAGCAAGGCTATCATCCCGGGCAAGCGGGAGCAGGCAGTTAAGTGTTCGCTGGCCATCTCAAAGGTCGAGAGGGAGGGCCTCTTGAACGATAGGGCGATCGATGAGCTTGAGCTGGGGATAGTGATCGAGAGCTCGAGGAGAGGGCTATGGAGCAAAGACGAGGCCGAACCGCGGGAGAGCCTCGAGCCCCAATATTGGTGAGATGAGTTATAATTCAGGCAGGGCTTTCCCCTCTCCATAGACCGCGGGGAGAGCGGCAGCCCGCTGGCCGGGAGGCCGGTCTTGGCTGCCGTTTGGAAGGGAAGCGAATGCGCCCTTCTCGGCTATCCTGCTTTGGGGACCTGGGCTTCCGGGCTTCAAAGTTGGCCCTATTACCGCCAAGCTGGAGAAGACCGTATAGGGGTTTGAGCCTTGAGCGCTGGGCGAGGTAGAATAGCCAAGCCGATACGAGTGGCGGGGATGATCGAATTGATCGATCATAAAGCCGAGCTCTTGCGCAAGATTCGGGAGCGGACGGCCCTAGTGGGGGTGGTCGGGCTGGGGTATGTGGGCCTCCCCTTCGCCGTGGAGAAGGCCAAGGTCGGCTTCCGGGTGCTCGGGGTGGAGCAGAACCCCCTCCGGGCTGAGAAGGTGAACCGCGGGGAGAACTACATCGGCGATGTCAAGGATGAGGAGCTTAGGGAGCTTGTGGCCCGCGGGCTCCTCCATGCGGAGACCGACTTCCGCCGGGCCGCGGAGATGGATGTGATCGTGATCTGCGTCCCCACCCCGCTCACCAAGAACCTCACCCCGGACTTGCAATATGTAGAGCGAGTGACGCGGGAGATCGCCGCTCGCCTCCGGCCCGGCCAGCTCGTGAGTTTGGAGTCCACCACCTACCCTGGAACAACGGAAGAGATTATGCTGCCCATCCTTGAGGGCTCCGGCCTGAAGGTCGAGCGGGACTTCTTCCTCGTCCACTCCCCCGAGCGGGTGGACCCCGGGAACAAGCGCTACACGACGAAAAACACCTGCAAGGTGGTCGGAGGGGTCGGGCCGAATTCCTTGGAGGTGGGAGTGGCCTTCTACTCCCAGACGGTGGAGCGGGTGATCCCGGTCTCGAGCGCCAAGGTGGCCGAGCTGGTGAAGGTCTTCGAGAACACCTTCCGGGCGGTGAACATCGCCTTAGTGAACGAGCTCGCTTTGCTCTGCGACCGGATGGGGCTCGATGTGTGGGAGGTTTTGGAAGCGGCCTTCACTAAGCCCTTCGGGATCATGCCCTTCTGGCCCGGCCCAGGCGTGGGCGGCCACTGCATCCCCGTGGACCCTCATTATCTGGAGTGGAAGGCCAAGGAGCTGAACTTCAATACCCACTTCATCGCCTTGGCCGGGGAGATCAACCGCCGGATGCCGGAGTTCGTCCGGGAGAAGGCTTTCCGCATCCTGAGCAGGCTCGGCGTCCCACCTTCACAGGCCAAGGTGCTGGTCTTAGGGGTGGCCTACAAACGGGACCTCGACGACTACCGGGAGTCACCGGCCATCGCGGTGATCAGGCTCCTCCAAGCTGATGGGGCAAAGGTGACCTACCACGACCCTTATGTGCCGAGCTTCCGCGTCGAAGGGCTGGCAATGGCGAGCCAGCCCCTCACTGCCGAGCTCCTCGCGGCCCAGGACCTGGTGATCATCGCGACAGACCATTCCGGGATCGACTATGCCTGGGTGGTAGCGCACTCCCGCCATGTGTTCGATACCCGGAATGCCACGCGTGGCGTGCGGGAGGGGAGGGAGCGGATCACCCTCTTATGAAGGTCGGGCTCATCGGCGCTGGCGGCTGGGGGAGGAACCTGGCCCGGACCCTCCATGAGCTCGGGGCCTTGGGCGGGATCGCCGAGCTCCGCCCTGAACTGCGGGCCGAGCTCTCTGCCCTTTACCCCGATGTGCCCATCTACCCCGACCAGCACTTGCTCCTGGAGCGCGACCTCCCCGCGATGGTCATCGCCACCCCGGCGGCGACCCACTTCTCCATAGCGAAGGAGGCTCTCCTCGCCGGGAAGCATGTGTTCGTGGAGAAGCCGTTGGCCCTCGCTACCCACGAGGCCGAGGAACTCGTGGCCCTGGCCAAAAAGCAAGGGCGGGTGCTCATGGTCGGCCACCTCCTCCTCTACCAGCCGGCCGTCCGCTGGCTCAAGGAGTTCCTGGACTCGGGGGCCCTGGGGGAGATCTGGAGCCTCCACCAGGAGCGGCTCAACCTCGGCCGGGTCCGGACCGTGGAGAACGCCCTCTTCAGCCTCGGAGTCCACGATGTGGCGCTCCTCCTTTACCTCGTCGGCCAGGCCCCGGAGAGGGTCGCGGCCCAGGGGCAGGCCGTCCTCCAGCCGAATGTCGAGGACGATGTCTACCTGCACCTCTGGTTCCCTCGCGGAGTTCGAGCCCACATCCATGCCTCCTGGCTCTGGCCGGAGAGGCGACGCCGGCTCACCGCGATCGGCGCGAAGGGGATGTTAGTCTACGATGAGGCCGAGCAAGCTATCTCCCTCCACCGCAAGGGGATCAACCCCGACCTGACGAACCGGGACGAAGGGGCAGAGGTGGTCTTCCGCGGCCAAGGCCGGGGCGAGCCCTTGAGGCTCGAGCTCTTGCACTTTCTGGACTGCCTGGCCGAGGGGAAGCGCCCCCTCTCCGACGGTGAGAGCGCAGTCCCGGTGGTAAGGGTCCTCGAGGAGGCTAACCGGCAACTGGAGGCGGCCCGATGAGCGAGAGGGATTACTTCGTCCATGAGTCGGCCTATGTGGACCCCGGGGCTAAGCTCGGGAGAGGCACGAAGGTCTGGCACTTCTCCCATGTGATGGCCGGGGCGGAGATCGGCGAGGACTGCACCCTCGGGCAGAACGTCTTCGTGGCCAAGAATGTGAGGATCGGGGACCATGTGAAGATCCAGAACAATGTCTCGGTCTATGAGGGCGTGACCCTCGAGGATTATGTCTTCTGCGGCCCGAGCTGCGTCTTCACCAATGTCAGGACCCCCCGCTCGGCCTTCCCAAGGAACCGGAGTGAAGACTATATCCCCACCAGGGTGAAGGAAGGGGCCACGATCGGGGCCAATGCCACGATCGTCTGCGGGGTGACCATCGGGGAGTGGGCCTTCGTGGCCGCCGGGGCGGTGGTCACTAGGGATGTTCCACCCTATGCCTTAGTGGCCGGGGTTCCGGCTCGAATCGTCGGCTGGGCCTGTCGCTGCGGGAACCGCCTCTCTTTCGAGGAGGGCCGCGCGGCCTGCCCGGCCTGCGGGAGGCGCTATCGCAAGGAGGGGGAGAAAGTGGAATACCTCGGGGAGGGACCATGATATGAACATCCCGATCCTCGACCTCACCCGCCAATACCAGGCCATCAAGGCCGAGATCGATGCCGCCATCCAGCGGGTGGTGGCCTCAGGGCGATTCATCCTCGGCCCCGAGGTGGAGGCCCTGGAGCGCGAGCTCGCCGAGTTCTGCGGAGTCAAGCACGCCATCGGCGTGGCGAGCGGGACCGACGCCCTCCTTTTAGCCCTCAAGGCCCTGGGGATCGGCCCGGGCGACGCCGTCATCGTCCCCAGCTTCACCTTCTTCGCCACCGCCGGCGTTGTCCACAACGCCGGTGCCACCCCGATCTTCTGCGACATCGATCCCCAAACCTTCAACCTCGACCCCGCCGATGTAAGGCGGATTTTGACCACGAACCCCGGACCACGGACTCCGCCGAAGGCGGTGATCCCCGTCCACCTCTTCGGCCAGATGGCCGAGATGGATACGATCATGGCCATCGCGAAGGAGTTTGGCCTCTACATCATCGAGGACGCGGCCCAGGCCATCGGCGCCGAATACTCCGGGCAACACACTACGCACCATGGGCCAACCTGCAAAGCGGGCACGATTGGCCACCTCGGCTGCTTCAGCTTCTTCCCCACTAAGAACCTCGGGGCCTATGGCGACGGCGGGCTGGTGGTGACGAACGACGATGAGCTGGCCGAGCGGGTGCGGCTGCTCCGGGTCCACGGCTCCAAGCCCAAGTATTACCATCATTTAGTAGGCACGAACTCCCGGCTCGACGCCCTCCAGGCCGCGATCCTCAAGGCCAAGCTCCCCCACCTTGGGGAGTGGACCGCCGCCCGAAGGCGGCTGGCCGATCGGTATGATGAACTCCTCGCCGGCCTGCCTGGGATCGTGCTGCCTTACCGGGCTCCGGATCGCACCCACATCTTCCATCAATACACAATCCGGGTCTTGGCCGGGAAGCGCGATGCCCTCAGGACCTATCTTGCCGAACAAGGAATCGGCACCGAGGTCTACTATCCTCTCCCTCTTCACCTTCAGCCCTGCTTCCGCCATTTGGGCTATAAAGAGGGGGACCTCCCGGAGAG
>JAPWVC010000106.1 GCA_028275195.1 Candidatus Acetothermia bacterium | reverse complement strand
GTCAGCCGCTCGATCATCAGTATCTCACCCGAGGGTCGAGGAAGGAATAGATGACATCGACGATCAGGCTCACAGTGGAGATGAGGATCGCGATCCAGACGACCGCCCCCTGGATCGCCATATAGTCTCGGGAGTCGACGCTCTGGACGAGATAGCGGGCGATCCCCGGCCAGGAGAAGGTCGTCTCGGTGAGGATCGCCCCGCCCATGAGG
Organism: Candidatus Acetothermia bacterium; assembly: GCA_028275195.1. GTDB lineage: Bacteria > Bipolaricaulota > Bipolaricaulia > RBG-16-55-9 > JANLFV01 > JANLFV01. Next base: position 4,255 of record JAPWVC010000106.1, on the reverse strand, counting down.
ATTGCGAACTGCAGCCCCATCACCGTGACGATGGGGATGAGGGCATTGCGGAGGGCATGCTTATAGTTGACCTTCGGCTCAGTCAGCCCCTTCGAGCGGGCTGTCGTCACATATTCTTTGTCAATCACCTCGAGCATCGAGGAGCGGCTGATCCGTCCAATCAGGCCCGAGAGGACCAGCCCCAGGGTGAAGCCCGGCATCGCCAGGTGCTTCAAGACATCGACGAGGAGCTTAAGGTCTTTCAAGATCAGGCAGTCGAGGATGTAGAACCTCGTGATCGGCTGGAAGGAGGCGGCGATCTTGGGGTCCATTCGCCCGGCCACGGGGAACCACTTGAGCCAGACAGCGAAGACCAGTTGCAGGACCAGTCCGATCCAGAAGACGGGGATGGCGAAGGAGCCGATGTTGAAGATCCGAATGGCATGATCCGCCGGGCGATCGCTGTGGATCGCGGCATAGGTCCCGGTCCACAAACCGATGAGGATGGCGACGAGCATCCCGAAGATCGCCAGCTCGAGCGTCGCCGGGAAGCGGAGCAAGATGTCTTCCAAAACCTTCTTCCCCGTCCGGGTCGACTCCCCGAAGTCGCCATGGACGATCTTACTCAAGTATTCGAAATATTGGGTGAGGAGGGGCTTATTCAGCCCCAAGCGGGCGCGATACTCCTCGATCAGCTCGGGGGAGATGTTCCGCCCACCGAGCATCGCTAGGACTGGGTCGCCAGGCATGATCCGGAGGAGGAAGAAGACGAAGGTGAGGAGGACCAGGATCATTGGGACAGTCACTGCCAGCCTGGTGACAATGTATTTACCGAGCCCGCTCACGAGAGATCACCGCTCCAGTTCTATCGTTGGATAGAATTGATTCATTATAGCCGGTCATCGTTGTTGGGACAAATCGGTCCCCGGATGGAAGAGGAGCCAGGCGAACCAGTAGGCCGGGACGGCCGGGAGCTCCTCCAGAGCTGCCTCCCGAGAGGCCAGCGGGCCGGAGACTGCCCGCCCGTCCGGGCTCCAAACCGTCCCGGTCTCCCTATCGATGAGCCTGCCTTGCTCCAGTGTGAATTCCAAGGTCGAGCCGGCAAACTCCCGCCGGAAGAAGCGGGCCTCCCCGCCGGGAGACATGAGCACCAAGACCGGCACCTCGCCGAGCCAGTCGTTGAGGAGCCCGAGCCTCTCTAGGTCAGCCCGCAAGTAGGCCCGCGCTGCCCCAGGGACTTCCACTCCGAGGATGCGGCGCTTGGAGGAGAGCCCTTGCAGGTCGAGCCTCTCCACCTCCACGCCGTAGCCGACCCAGGGCCGGAGCTCGTATTCAGCATAGGGGTATTCGCCATAGCGCTCCGCTGAGATGGGGACCTTCTTCCCCCCGATCCGGACCGCCTTCGGCCGGGCGAGGACCTCTCCCCCGGGATGGCCGCGCTTCCAATCCCCCCAGGGGACAATGTCGGCATGGAGCCGCTTGAGCTTACCCACCACGCCGACCAGCGGGCCGGCGATCGGCTCGCCAGTGAGCTGCTGCCAGAGCGAGCCGGTCTGGCGGTCATAGAGCAGGAGGTTTGCATTATAGAGCCTCCCAGAGACCCCGAATACGAGAGGCTTCCCATTGGCCAGTGGGCGAGCGTAGGCCACCCCTGCCCCGCTGATCGGGCAGTAGCTCACTATGATCGGCGTATCCCCCAGGTAATCGTTCACCACCTGATGCCAGGCCATGATCCTCAAAGGATAGGCCCGCGCCCGCTGGCCGAGCCGGACGCTCAGGACGAGGTCCCCATCCCCGAGCCACCCATCGGCCTCCACGATGGACTGGAACTCCGGCTCGGCCAGCTCGGGGAGGCAGTCGATCCCTCGCTCGCAAGCCAGGGCCCACCGGCTGAGATCGAGGCCCTTGAGATACTTGACTTGATCCAAGTCCTGCCGGAGGCGGAGCCGCTCCAGTTCGGCTTGGGTGAGATACTTCGGCCCTAGCCCCCCCAGGCCGATCTCCTCCGGGCGAGCGGCCCCTTCGACCGGGGAGTAGGCCACCCGCTGCTCCCCGCCGCGCCATAAGAGTCCGAGTGCCCCGGCCACGAGGAGGACTACAGCGAGTGCGATGATCTTTACCCTGGGCATGGCTAGCCTCGCGCTAGGTCCACTGGCCCGCGGTCGGGCCTAGACTAGAACTAGAACGGGACGAAGTCGTTGGAGTCGTCGATCCTTTCAACGGCATAGGCGAGGAGCTTGGCGGCGTTCTCCAGGTCCGCGAGGCTCACGACCTCGCAGGGGCTGTGCATGTAGCGGTTGGGGACGGAGATGAGCCCGGTGGCCACCCCGGCCCGAGTGAGCTGGATCGCGTTGGCATCAGTCCCGGTCGCCTGAGGATAGCCCTCGAGCTGGTAGGGGATCCCCTTCTCCTTGGCCGTCTCGACCAAGAGCTCGAAGACCTTCTCATTGATGTTCGGCCCGCGGGTGATGATCGGCCCCTTCCCGACCTTGAGGTCCCCGACCTTCTTCCGGTCCGTCTCCATCCCCGGGGTATCGCAGGCGAAGCCCACATCCACGGCTATTCCCACCTTCGGGTCGATCCCGAAGGCTGAGGTCCGGGCCCCGCGTAAGCCGACCTCCTCCTGGACCGTGGCCACGGCGTAGACTTCGGCCTTGGGGTCCAGCTCGGCAAGCAGCCTGGCCGCCTCAAGGACCACGAAGGCCCCGCACTTGTCGTCGAACCCCCGGGCCGCGGCCAGGCCATTCTGGAGCTCCTCGAAATTGTAGGCCAGGACCACCGGGTCGCCGACGCTCACCAGCTCCTCAGCCTCCTTCTTGTCCTTGGCCCCGATGTCGATCCAGAGGTCCTCGAGCTTCACGACCTTCTTCCGCTCCTCCTCTTCGATGAGGTGGATCGGCTTCCTGCCGATCACGCCCGTGAGCCTTCCTAATCTAGTTTTGATCCAGACCCGCTGGCCCGGGAGGATCTGGGGGTCCCAGCCCCCGATTCCGCGGAAGAAGAGGAAGCCGTGCTCGTCGATGTAAGTGACCATCAGCCCGATCTCATCGGTATGGCCGGCGAGCATCACCCTCGGGGAGCCGCCCTCATTGACCAGGGCGAAGCTGTTCCCGTGGAGATCCACCCAGGTCCGGTCGGCAAAGCCCGCGGCCTCCTCTCGCCAGACCTTCGAGGCCTCGGCCTCGAACCCCGCGGGGCTGATCGTCTCCATATAGCGCTTCAGGAAAGCCTTCGACCGCTCTTCCATTCAACCTCCTTCTTAACATTATGGCCTTCCCGGCGGCGGGAGCGCAACTTTCGCCCCCAAGCCCGGCCGCTCACTCGGTCGTGGCCCTCTGGAAGATGTATTGGGCGACGAGCAAGGCCAGGATGGCCAGCCCGAGGATCACCCCCAGCCCGGGGAGGATGCTTCCCCAGCTCCAGCCGGTGAGCGTGAGGGTCCGGATCGGCCCGACGGCGTAGCTGACCGGGTTGACCTTGGCGATCGCGGCCAGCCAGGGGGGCATCGCCGCGAGGGGGAAGAGGGCGTTGCTAGTGAACATCAGCGGGAGGGTCACGAAGTTCACGATCGCCATCAGCGTCTCCATCGTCTTGATCGAGGCGGAGAGGGCGAGGGAGAGCCCACTCAGGATCGTGCTGAAGAGCATCGCGATCAAGACGATCAGGATGAGCCCCGCCGGGCCGGTCTGGAAGCGCACCCCCAGCAGGGAGGCGATAATGATGATCGCCACCACCTGGATGGCCCCCTGGATCATCGCGGCCAGCATCTTCCCGAAGGGGATCGCACCCCGGCTGATCGGGGCGGCCAGGAGCTTCTCTAGGTAGCCGATCCTTCGGTCCCAGACGATCGAGACTCCGCCGAAGACCCCACCGAAGAGGACGGTCATGAGGATGATCCCCGGGGTCATGAAGGCCAGGTAGTTCTCGGTCCCCAGGGCCCGGGCCGTGACGGGGTTGCTCGTGAGCCCGCGCATCATGTTCCCCATGAAGGCCAGCCAGACGACCGGCTGGATGAGAGAGACCACGAGCCGGACCCTGGCGCGGAAGAACTTGAGCAGCTCCCGCCAGGCCACAAACCAGGTATCCGAGAGCAAGTAGGCCATCTCAGCTCCTCCGGATCCGGCCCCGCATGATCCGGGCCTTGATGTGGGCCTCGATGCTCACCTCTTCCTCGCGCATCTCCCGCCCGGTGAAGTGGAGGTAGACATCGTCGAGCGAGGGCTTCTTCAGGCTGATCGACTCGATCGAGACCCCGGCCTGGCCGCAGAGGGAGAAG
>JAPWVC010000077.1 GCA_028275195.1 Candidatus Acetothermia bacterium | reverse complement strand
GATGGCCACAGTCTTCGGGGTCCTCGTCGCCATGCCCCTCTCCTTCCTCGCGGCAAGGAACTTGATGCGCGGCCCGCTACCCCGGCTCATCTATATGCTCGTCCGGGTGATCTCGAGCCTCACTCGCTCGGTGGACGCGATCATCTGGGCCATCATTTTCGCCGTCTGGGTGGGGATGGGCTCCTTCGCCGGGGCTCTCGCGCTCTGGCTCCACTCCATCGCCGACCTGGTCAAGCTCTATTCCGAGCAGTTGGAGTCCATCGACCCCGGGCCGATCGAGGCGGTCACCGCCACGGGAGCGAACCGCCTCCAGGTCATCCGCTATGGGATCATCCCCCAGATCATCAACCCTTACTTATCGTTCACACTCTACCGCTGGGACATCAATGTCCGGATGGCCACGGTCGTCGGCGGGGGCGGGATCGGCTGGCGGCTCTACGGTTACCTTAAGGCCTGGCAGTTCGCCGAGGCGAGCATGTTCACGATCCTCATCATCGCCCTCGTCTGGGCCATCGACTATGTGAGCGCGAGGCTCCGGGCCAAGCTCGCTTGAGCTTGAGATGACGGTCCAAGCCCTCCTTTCCGCTGCCGCGCCCTTGATTGAAGCGGCTTTAGCTGAGGACCTCGGCCCAGGGGATGTCACGACCGAGGCGATCGTCCCCGCGGGGGCGAAAGGGGAGGGGGTGATCCTCGCCAAGGCCGAAGGGATCTTAGCGGGCCTCCCCATCGCTGGTGAGGTCTTCCGCCGAGTCGAGCGTGAGATTCGGTTCGCACCCCAGGCCCAGGACGGCGAGCCCGTGGCTCCCGGCCAAGTCGTGGCCTGCCTCGCCGGCCCACTTCGGGGGCTCCTCACTGCCGAGCGGGTGGCCCTCAACTTCCTCTGCCGCCTCTCAGGGATCGCGACCCTCACCAGCCGCTATGTCGAGGCCGTGGCCCTCTACCCCGCCGTGATCCTCGATACGAGGAAGACCACCCCCGGCTGGCGGGCGCTCGAGAAATACGCCGTCCGCTGCGGCGGCGGGCAGAACCACCGGATGGGGCTCTACGACATGGTCCTGATCAAGGACAACCACATCGCGGCCGCGGGCTCCCTCGCCGAGGCGGTGAGGCGGGCTCGGGCTTCGGGCGCAAAGCTCGCCATAGAGGTGGAAGTCCGGACCCTGGAGGAGCTGGAGGAGGCCCTCGCCCTCGGAGTGGAGCGGGTCCTCCTCGACAATATGGACCTCGCGACCCTAAGGGAGGCCGTCAAGCGGGCCCGGGGGCGGGCGAAGCTCGAGGCCTCGGGCGGGATCACCCTGGAGAATGTGACCGCGGTCGCGGCCACTGGCGTGGACTACATCTCTATCGGGGCCCTCACCCATTCAGCCCCGGCCCTCGACCTCTCACTCGAGCTCCTCCGCTAGATTCTCCTCTCCCCTGGAGAACGGCGAGCTGGCCGGCCAAGCCGCTGCCAAGCGCCCCAGCCTTTGGTAGTATTTACTTGCGATGTTGGAGGTCCAAGATCGAACTCAAGCCCAGGTCGAGGAGGCCAAGCGCCGCCTGGCTGGAGAGCTGCTGATTCTAGCCCATCACTACCAGCGGGACGAGATCGTGGGGGTCGCTGACTTCCGCGGCGATTCTTTAGAGCTCTCCCGCCGGGCCGCGGCCACCGAGGCCCGTTACATCGTCTTCTGCGGGGTCCACTTCATGGCCGAGACGGCCGCGATCCTGGCCCGCCCGGGCCAGCGGGTCCTCCTCCCCAGGCCGGATGCCGGATGCTACCTCGCGGACCAGGTCGAGCCCATCCCCCTGGAGGTCGCCTGGGAGAGGCTGGGCGACTCCATCGATGTGGAGCGAGAGCTACTCCCCATCACCTATGTGAACTCCACCGCGGAGGTGAAGGCCTTCGTCGGGCGCAAGGGCGGGGCAGTCTGCACCTCGGCCAACGCTGAGAAGGTCTTGAGATGGGCCTTCTCCCAGAGACCGAGGGTCTTCTTCCTCCCCGACCAATATCTGGGGCGGAATGTGGCCCGCCGGCTTGGCCTTCCAGAGGAGGAGATCGCCCTCTGGGACCCCCGCTTCCCTCCTGAGGATCTTAAGCCCTTCCGTCGGGCCAGGCTGATCCTCTGGCGCGGGGCCTGCCGGACCCATGCCCGGTTCTTGCCTGAGGATGTCCTTCGCGTCCGGGCGGAGCATCCCGGGGTAAAGGTGATCGTCCACCCCGAGTGCCGCCCGGAGGTGGTCGAGCTCGCGGATGAGGTCGGCTCGACCTCCTTCATCATCCGCAAGGTCACGGAGTCCCCGCCGGGGAGCGTCTGGGCCGTGGGGACCGAGGGGCGGCTGGTGGCGCGGCTGGGGAAGGAGAATCCCGATAAGGTGGTCTTCAACCTCGCGGAGCCGCCGCCGTTCTGCCCGACGATGAGCCTCACCCGGCTCGAGGACCTGGCCCAGGTCCTCAGCGGTCTCCTCAATGGCGAAGAGCGGGGGAGGGTCGAGGTCCCCGAGGAGGTGGCGGCCCCGGCGAGGGCGGCGATCCAGCGGATGCTGGAGGTCTCATGAAGGCCGTCGAGGCCGATGTCCTGGTGATCGGCGCGGGGATCGCCGGCCTGGCGACGGCTCTAAGGCTCGCCCGGGATCGCGAGCGCGAGATCGTGGTCCTCACCCGGGAGGCCGAGCCGGAGGAAGGAGCCAGCCGCTACGCCCAGGGCGGGATTGCCACCCTCGGGGAGGACGATTCCCCAGGGCTCTTGGTCGAGGACATCCTCCAGGCCGGAGCGGGGCTCTCCCTCAAGCGGGCGGCGGAGATCCTGGCCCAAGAGGGGCCGAAGCTCGTCCGAGAACTCCTGATCGAGGAGGCCGCCGTCCCCTTCGACCGGAGCCCCGAGGGTGACCTACATTACACTCGTGAGGGGGGCCACTCCCGGGCCCGGATCCTCCATGTGGGGGATCGGACGGGAGAGGCGATCGTCCGAGCCCTCCATGGCCTCCTCAAGGGCTTCACCAATATCAAGCTCGTCACCCGCGTGACGGCCGTGGACTTGATCACCTTCCCCCATCATGCTCTTGACCCGCTTACCGTCTATGAGCCGATCACCTGCCATGGGGCCTATGTGCTAGACCAGCGGACGGGTGAGGTCCACCGCTACCTCGCGGGGGCCACGGTCCTGGCGACCGGCGGCCTGGGAAGGATCTATCGCTATACCACGAACCCCCCGGGGGCGCGGGGTGACGGCCTGGCGATGGCCTACCGTGCGGGCGCGAGGGTGATCAACGCCGAGTATGTCCAGTTCCATCCCACGACCCTGGCGATCCCGGAGGGGGAGAACTTCCTGATCTCCGAGGCCGTCCGGGGCGAGGGCGGGCGGCTCTTCACCCCCGAAGGCCCGGCGCGCCGCCGGCACTTCATGGAGGAGTATGCCCCCGAGTGGGGGGACCTCGCCCCGCGAGATGTCGTCTCCCGGGCGATCCACCGGGAGATGACCCTCCACGGCTATCCCTATGTGCTCCTCGATGTCTCGGGGATCAAGAACTTCCCCGAGCGGTTCCCCACGATCTACAACCGCTGCCGGGCTCTGGGGATCGAGCTCCCCGAGGAGCCGATCCCCGTGGTCCCCGCGGCCCACTACTTCTGCGGCGGCGTCTGGACCGATGAGTGGGGGCGGACCACGATCCGGAACCTCTACGCCGTCGGGGAGGTGGCCTGCACCGGGGTCCACGGGGCCAACCGGCTCGCGAGCACCTCCCTCCTCGAGGGGCTGGTCTTCGGTGATCGGGCGGGGCGGATGATCGCGCGAACCTCACCCAAGCCGATCAGTCCTGAAGAAGTCCCGCCCTGGGAGCCGGCAAGGGACGGGGCCCCCGCGGACCCAGCCCTCATCCACCGCGACTGGCGCTCGATCCAATACACCATGTGGTATTACGCCGGCCTCTCGCGCGACGGTCACCGCCTGGAGCGGGCGATCCGGGACTTGGAACACTTGAGGGACGATATCATCGACTTCTACAGGCGGGCTAAGCTCGACGATGCCCTCCTCGGCCTGCGGAACGGGGTCCAAGCGGCCCTGATCGTGGCCGAGGCCGCAAGGCAGAACCGCAAGAGCCGAGGGGTCCACTTCCGCGAGGACGCCCCGGGCTAGTAGCGAGAGCACTCTGGGGGGAGGAACTCCGGGGTGACCAGCTCTTCCAGCCCCGCCTCCTCGGCGATCAGCCCCTGGGCAAAGAGGAAGGCCTGGAGCGGGAGCCAACGCTCGGGGTCGCCCACGCAGGGCGAGCCGACAAGATAGAGGAGCGTGGCCAGGAACGAACGGAGGTTCAGCTCGTCCCTCAGCTCCGGATGAGCCTGAAAGAAGGTGTCCAAAGCCCTATTAGGATCGCGTAGGGTCAGCTCGATCGCCCTCCCCAGGGCAGCGAGGAAGCCCCTGAGCGCCCCGGGCCGGGCCGCGATCGTCCCCTCGCTGGCAACGAAGACCAGCTCGTAGCTGTCCGGGATGCAGTAGTCCTCCATCGGGAAGAAGACGGTCTCCTCGCCCTCAAGCTCGACCAGGATCTTCTCGTAGTTCCGGAAGGCCCCGATCGCTTCGACCGCCCCGGAGAGGAGGGCCGAGACGGTGTTGAACCCGACATTGATCAGCTCATAATCCCCGGGCCCGAGCCCGACGCACCCCAGCATCGCCCGCCATAGGACCGGCTCTTCCGGCTCGAGCGAGTAGCCGATCCGCTTCCCGCGGAGGTCCTCCAAGCGCGAGATCCGGCTCTTGAGGGCCAGCAGGCCCCCGAGGGGGTGCTGGATCAAGGCCCCGATGGCCAGAAGCGGGAGCCCGGCATCCCGAGCGACGATCAGGTTCAGCCCGGTGGTGATCCCGAGATCGACCCTCCCAGCCGCAGCCAGCTTGGCTGGGTCGGCCGGGTTCCCCGGGACTAGGAGCTCGACCTCCAGCCCCTCTCCAGCGAAGAACCCCTCAGCTTGGGCGACATAGAGCGGGACATGGTTCGGATTGGGGAGCCAGTCGAGCATCACCGTCAGGCGCTCAGGCTCGGCCCCCTGCAAACTGAAAGTGAATACCAACCCTAGCAACAGCAGCGATCCGATCCCTAGGCGATACATAGATGCTTCCTCTCCCTATCGTCCCTTACTGCCACGATCTTGATTCTAGGGGGCGGGAGCAGGGCCGGCAACAAGCGACTCCCGCTTGCGCTCATGGCTCTCGCCTTTCAACTAACGGCCTCTGCCATCCCCGACGGCTATCTCCCTGCCAGGCTGCCTTGGTAGGAGCTGGAGGCAGGCAGATGGCCATGCAAGGCTACCACAACGATCCTCAAGGCTGCAGATGCGGAAGGCTAGGGCCTTTTCCTTTTCAGGAGCTCGGCGTGGGGGTTAACGATGATGTGACCGGAAAAGAGCCGCCGCGTAACGCGGCATTGACATTCTGTATCTTTTGGGATACAATAGCCTATGCCGACGGTGGCCCGTGAAGGGGAGTTTGAGTTCGTGGTGCATACCCGCGAGCAGGCTTTCGAACCCCCTCACGTGCACGTGCGGCTCAGCGATGGCACCGACGTGCGCATCGAGCTGGCAGGTGGCACCCTCATGCGGCCCGATGAGCTCAAGGTGCCGCCCGGGAAGCGCCGGGCGATCCTGGCAGCTTACAAGCGCCATGCGGCTGAGATCTTGAAAGTATGGAGTCAGATTCATGGAAGGAGATGAGCACAAGTGGCTCAAGCGATCACTTATGTGAAGGATGCGGAGCGGATGATCACCAAGGCACACTTGACCCGGCAGGGGATCCTCGTGCGCTTTGCAGATGACCGAGAGGGACTGATCCCTCTTGAGCGGCTGGAGCTAGGAGCTGAGCCCCGAGAGCTCAAGCTGCCCAGCCCCTATCTGTTAGAGATCCATCTCGAAGATGGTCGGCGGGAAGAGCTGCCTTGGGACTATGTGCGGGCGTTTGTCGACCTGGAATACCAGGCCCGTGCTCAAGAGGAGGGTCGTCGAGGCAAGCGGCTCTTGGGGGAGCGGCTGAAGCGGCTCAGGGAGGAGGCCAGGCTCAGTCAAGAGGCGCTCGCGGCCAGATCTGGGATCAGCCGCGTGACGATCGCTCGCTTGGAGGCCGGGGAGCAGGACCCCCATTATGAGACACTGCTGGCTCTGGCCCAGGGGCTCGGGCTCCCTCTGGAAAGGCTCTTAGTGGATTGAGTTCA
>JAPWVC010000080.1 GCA_028275195.1 Candidatus Acetothermia bacterium | reverse complement strand
AAAGTCAAGGTCTTCTCGATCTCCCGCTACATTGAGGAGGCCCTGAAGCGGGCTGAGTATGAGCGTGATGAGAACGGGATTGTAGTTGCTAGGGTGCCTGGCGCCTCGGGCTTCTTCAGCCAAGGCACGACCGTTGAAGAGGCGCGCGAAAGCCTCAGGGATGCGATCGAGGGGAATGTCCTCCTCGCACTCCAGCTCGGCTTGGAGATCCCCCAGCTCGAGGGGGTTGAGATCGAGATCAAGGATGTCGAGGTTAAGGCCTCTCAAGCCTGAAGAGGTGATCCGTAAGTTGCGGCAGCTTGGCCTTGTTGGCCCGATCTCCGGAGGGAAACACATAAGGATGGTCCATCCCAAGACCGGGAAGATCATTCCCATCCCGATGCATAAGGGAAGGGATGTCAGCATCGGTTTGATTCGTGAAATCATCGCCGAATTGGGCATATCGCGGGAGGAGTGGCTTGAACTCTAGGCTGAGAGCCCAGGTTGAAGAGCTACTTCCTGAGGTGAAGGAGATCCAGGACCCCAAGCTCCGCGAGGGAGTCCTCAAGACCTGGGAGCTGGCCCTCGAGCGGGGGGGCTGGGAGGCCGCCGATCTGGAAAGGATCCCCTTCACCCTGCTCATCCCCACGAAGACCTCCCTGCTGGAGCATACGAGGAGAGTCACGAGGATGGCCTTGGCCGTGGCCCGCGAGCGCGACGACCTGAACCTAGACTATGTCATCGCCGGGGGCCTGCTCCACGATGTGGGTAAGCTCCTGGAATATGAAGCTCAAGCCGAGGCTTGCCGGAAGTCGCGGGCCGGGGAGCTCGTCCGCCACCCCGTCTCCGGTTTCGCCTTGGCCCTGGAGGCCGGCCTCCCGCTGGAGGTGGCCCATATCGTGCTGGCCCACTCCGAGGAAGGAGAAAAACTTAAGAGGACCCCCGAGGCCATCTTGATCCACCACTGCGACTTCATCGACTTCGAGATCGCCAAGGGGAAGGGAGGAGGATGAAATGAGGACACCACTTTGTGGCATCGTTATCGGCGAGGCCAGGGATCAAGCCGAGGCTGAAAGGATTGCGACCACATTTAGAGATTGTCCCTACTGCGCCCAGCTCGCCGCCTTGGATAAGCTGGTCAATTTCGTTTTCTTCATCCCCGAGGAGCAGCGATGGTGGCTAGAGTTCGTTGAAAAGGCTCCGAAGGACACCTTCAGCCTGGAGAGGGCAAGGGTCTTCTTCGTGGAGGGCCTCACCCCGCCCCGATCCTTGAAAGAGAAGCTCCCGGAGCCACGGCTAGCGGAAGCCCCCTGCGGGGCCCGTTGTGATAGGTGCCCTTCCTATAAGGATTGCCTCGGCTGCCCTGCTACAATATACTTCAAAGGGCACAAAAGGGGAGAAAATGAGGCTCTACGAGCATGAGGCCAAGCGAGTCTTCCAAAGGCGGGGGCTCCCGGTCCCCAAGCAGTTCGGGGTGATCCACTCCCCGGAGGAGCTCGCTCGGCTCGAGCTCGAGTTCCCACTGATGCTCAAGGCCCTGGTCTTGGTCGGTGGCCGGGGTAAGGCTGGGGGGATCAAGCGGGCCGAAAATGCCAGGGAGGCCAGAGCCGAGGCTAGGGAGATCTTCCAGCTCAGGATCAAGGGCTACCCCGTGGAGGCGATCCTCTTAGAAGAGGCCCTCGAGGCGGACGCGGCCTGCTACATCGGCGTGACGATGGACCCCGCGACCTTCAACAATGTCGTGCTCGCCAGCGCCTTCGGCGGCGTGGAGATCGAGGAGGTCGCGCGTGACCGCCCGGAGGCGATCCACAAGCTCGAGCTCCTGGAGAATGAGCCCGAGCTCCCCGCCGAGCTGGCTCGAGGGCTGGCGAGCAGGCTGGCGGAAGACCTGGGGCAAGCTGCCTCGGCCGTCGAGACCTTGGCCGAGATCATCTCCAAGCTCTACGCCCTCTATCAGGCCATCGACGCCAAGGTCTGCGAGATTAACCCTCTCTTGCTGACCCCGAAGGGGCCGGTGGCCGCGGACGCCAAGATCGTCCTGGACGAGAACGCCCTCTTCCGCCAGGCCAAGCTCCTCGAGGAGTTAGGCATTTCCGGGAGACGGCACGATGTGGCCGAGCCGACCCCGAATGAGCGGCGGGCCCAGGCCGCGGGGTTCAAGTATCTGGACCTCCTCCCCCCGGAGGCCCCGAAAGATCCGGAAAAGATCTATGTCGGGCTCGTCCCCGGCGGGGCGGGCTACGGGATCTTCTCGATCGACGAGGTGGCCAACATCGGGGAGAGGTTCTTCGGCGGGAGGGTCGTGCCCTTCAACTTCATGGACTCCGGTGGCGGGCCGACCCAGGAGCAGATGGCGGAGATGTTCCACCTCCTGATGGACGACCCTCGAGTGGACCTGATCATCACCTCCAGGTTCGGGGGGATCTCGAGCTGCGACATCTTCATCCGCGGGCTCGTCCAGGCCCTGAGGGAGCGCCATGCCCAGGGGAAGAGGGTCGTCCCCGTCTACGGGAGGATGGTAGGGACCGACCTCCCCAGCGCACGGGACTTCTTGGAGAGGGCCAAGGAGGAGACCCCCGAAGCCCTGAAGGAGATGGAGATCATCGTCGGGAACCAGAAGATCATGGCCGAGGTCATCAAGGAGGGGCTCAGCCGGGCCTTCGCTGCCAAGGGATGGAAGTGATGGAGCGGATCCCCGCGGGCGAGGGGCTCCTCTGCCACCTGATCGAGCAAGTCCGGCCGGACCTGGCCCGGCACATCAGGGAGACCGGCGAGGTCGAGACGATCGTCATCGGGCTGGGGGCCCAGGGGACCCGCCATGCCGGCCTGATGCAGGAGTTCGGGACCAAGATCACCGCCGCGGTCGCACCTGGCCGGGGCGGGACGCGAGTCCATGAGACGATCCCCGTCTACGATACCGTGGCTGAATGCCTCCAGGAGCACCCCTACATCGCCGCCGCCAGCGTCTGGCGCCACTACGCGACCGCGAGGGACGCTACAATCGAGGCCATCTCGGCCGGAATACCCTTCATCGCCCTCATCACCGAGGGGATCCCCTTGCGCGATATGCGGGACATCATCGTCGCGGCCAGGAAGAATAAAACGATCCTCATCGGGGGGAACTCCCCGGGGGCGATCTTCCCCCCCGAGCGGGTGAAGATTGGGATGCTCCCCGATGTCTTCTATCCTGAGGAGCCTTCCCCGGGGAAGCTCGGCCCGAAGGGAGTGACGATCATCTCCCGCAGCGGGGCGATCCTCTATCATCTTTCAGATGCATTAGCTATGGCCGGGATCGCCCAGAACGGGGTGATCGGGATCGGCGGGGACGCGGCGATAGGATCAACTTTCGTGGACCTGGTCCCACTGGTGATGAGCCACCCCCATACTGACCTGGTGGTGATCGCTGGTGAGATCGGAGGGATCCAGGAGGAGCGGCTGGCCGAGGATATCCTGGCGCATCCCGAGCGTTATCCCAAGCCCATCGTCGCGCTCATCTCCGGGGCGAGGGCCCCCGAGGGGAAGACGATGGGCCATGCCGGTGCGATCGTGGCCCCCGGCCAGGAATACGGGACCTTCCACTCCAAGAAGGCGGCCCTCGCGCGGGCGGGGGTGACCGTGGTGAACTCCCAGTATGACCTGATCGAGGCCGTGAAGGGGAGGCTCCGCCGGACATACTTCGATACCGCCCGCTACTACGAGAAGATGCGGACCATCTGGGAGGCCAAGCCCAAGCCCCCGAGCTGGGGGACCTTGATCACGAAGATCGAGCCGAACAATATCCTCATCTCCGGCTACCCCTTGCAGCAGCTCATCGGAAGGAAGAGCCTCTTGGAGGTGGCCCACCTCCTCGTCCGGGGCGAGCTCCCCTCGCCCGAGGCCCTGAAAGAGCTCGAGGCCCTGGCCCTGGAGGGGGCCAGAGCCCCAAGCTCGAGCGGGGGCAGGCTCGGAGAGGAGGACCTCTCTAAGGCCCTCGCGCGGGCCCTCCTCCTCGATAGGGAGCTCGCGGCCTTCCCCACAAAGGGGAGCCGAGGCCCAGCATTGAAGACGGCCTTCGCCTTAGGCCGGGTCGGCAAGCATCTGGCCACGATCCTGGGCACGGCCTCCGCGCTCGAGGGGCTCCCCGCGAGAGCGAGCTTCACCGAGGCGATCTACCGGACGATCACCGGCCGGACGGAGTTCGACCCCCGGTGGGCCGGGCTCCTCGAGGCGATGGCCGTGGCCTCGGTGGACCACGGGGTCACGCCCCCTTCAGCCCAGGCCACCCTGATCCTGGCCTCCACCAGGGCCGCCTACGAGGTGGCCGTGGCCGCCGGGGTCGGGGCGATCACCGATGTCCACGGTGGTGCCGGGGCCAAGGCCGCCGAATTCTTTAAGGAGTGCGTCGCCCGCGCCAGGCGCGAGGGCCTGGAGCTCGAGGAGGCAGCTAAGGGGCTGATCGCGGAATATATCAAGGCCGGGCGGAGGATCGAGGGCCTGGGCCACCGGATCCACACCCAGGACCCGAGGAGGGATGCCCTCTGGCGATTAGCGGAAGAGGCCGGCGTGGCCGGTGAGAATGTCGCGGCCTCGAAGGTCGTCACCCGGGCCTTCAAGCAGGTCCGAGGGATGGACCTCCCGATCAATGTCGACGGGGTGATCGGGGCGATCGTGGCCGACATGGGTTTAGATCCCATAATCGCTAAAGCCTTGTTCATCTGGGGGAGGGTCGCGGGCCTCTCGGCCCACTACTTCGAGGAGGTCGCCTCCCAGCCGGAGATGCGGCGGATCAACTTCGAGCAGGCGGTCTATAAAGGCCCGCCGGCACGGGAGGTGCCATGATGGATTCGATCAGCCGGAAGTTGGCAAAGTTCGCCCTCGACTTGAAGTATGAGGCGATCCCCGAGCGCGCGAGGCGGGAGGCCAAGCGGTTCCTCTTGGACAGCCTCGGCTGCGCCCTGGCGGCCCTCGCCCTCCCGGACATGCGGGCGGCCTACCGCTACATCCGCGCGCTGGGCGGCCGGAGGCAGGCGACCATCATCGGCTATGGGACCAAGACGAACCTCCCCAACGCCGCGCTCATGAATTCCCTCCTCATTCGCGCCTTGGATTACAACGACATCTACTGGAAGCAGGACCCCTCCCACCCCTCAGATATTATTCCCGCCGCGCTCGCCCCGGCGGAATTCAAGGGCCTCTCGGGGAAGGAGCTGATCGTGGGGATCGTCCTGGCCTATGAGCTGGAGATGCGGATGTGCCTGGCCGCTCACCCCGGGATCCGCGAGGTCGGCTGGCACCATGCCTCCCTCACGCAGTTTGTGAGCCCGCTCGTGGCCGGACGGATGCTCGGCTTGGATGAGGACCAATTGGTCGCAGCCGTGGGGATCAGCGGCTCGAGCCACTTCACCCTCGGGGGCGTCGTGGCCGGCCACCTCACGAACATGAAGAATACGGCCGACCCCATGGCCGTCGAGGCCGGGGTCCGCGCCGCGATGCTCGCCGCGGAGGGCTACACCGGCCCGGAGGAGGTCTTCGAGGGGAAGGAAGGGCTCTTCCAGACCATCTCGAATGTCAAATGGGAGCCCCAGGCCCTCCTCGATGGCCTGGGCGAGCGGTTCTTGATCACCGAGTGCGGCTACAAGGCCTTCCCGACCGAGGCGCTCACCCACCAGCCGATCACGGCGACGCTCGAGCTGGTCCATGAGCAGAAGATCGCCCCCCGCGAGGTGAAGGAGGTCCTCGTCCAGACCACCACCCGCGGGGCGGACATCCTCTCCGACCCCAGCAAATACCGCCCGACGACCAAGGAGACGGCCGACCACTCCCTCCCTTACTGCATCGCCGTGGCCATCGCTAAGGGGAATGTCCTCCCCTC
>JAPWVC010000072.1 GCA_028275195.1 Candidatus Acetothermia bacterium | reverse complement strand
CGCTTGAATTCCTCCTCGCTCAGGACCTTCACCCCCAACTCTTGGGCCTTGGCCAGCTTCGAGCCCGGGGCCTCCCCCACCACGACATAGTCGGTCTTCCGGCTCACTGAAGAGCTGGCCTCGCCCCCCAGCCGCCTCACTAGCTCCTCGGCCTCCTCGCGGGTGAAAGCCCGGAGCGCACCGGTGAAGACGAACCTCTTCCCCGCCAATGGGAGAGGCCTGGCCTCCTCTATCTCCACCCTCTCCGGGATCGGCCTGACCCCTGCTTCCAGGAGCCGCTTGATCGCCTCGCGGTTCTTCTCGGTCGAGAAGAATTGGGAGATGCTCCGCGCCACCTCCGGCCCGACCTCGGGGACCGCCTGGAGCTCTTCCTCCGTGGCCTCCATCAGCTCCTCGATCGTCGCGTAATGCCTGGCGAGGAGCTCCGCGAGCCTCTCCCCGACATGCCTGATCCCCAGAGCATAGATGAACCGGCTCAGGGGGACCTGCTTGCTCCGCTCGATCGCCTCCAAGAGGTTGGCCGCCGACTTCTCCCCCATCCGCTCGAGGGCTACTAACTCCTCCCTCTTGAGATGGAAGATGTCAGCCACCTCGCGGACTAGCCCCTTCTCGACCAGTTGATTGACCAGCTTATCCCCCAAGCCCTCGATGTCGAGGGCCCCCTTCGAGGCGAAATGCCTGATCGACTCCTTGATCCTGGCGGGACAGGAGATGTTCGGGCAACGGTAGAGGACCTCATCTTCGGGGCGGACGAGCCGGCTCCCGCAGACCGGGCAGTGCTCGGGCATGACGAACTCCCTCTCCTCCCCGGTCCGGGCCTCGGGGATCGCCTTCACCACCTCGGGGATCACATCCCCAGCCCGCTCGACCAGGACTAAGTCCCCGATCCGGATGTCCTTGGCCGCGATCTCCTCCTGGTTGTGGAGTGTGGCCCGGCTGATCGTGGCCCCGGCGAGCTCGACCGGCTCGAGGAGCGCCACAGGGGTGATCGCCCCGGTCCGCCCGACCTGGAGGATGATCTCCTTGATGCGGGTCGTGGCTTGGCGTGGCGAGAACTTGTAAGCCACAGCCCAGCGCGGGGCACGGGCAATCTCCCCCAGCCGCCGGCGGAGCTCGAACCGATCGACCTTGATGACCACCCCGTCGGACTCGTAGGGGAGGGCCTCCCTCTCCCGCTCGAGCTCGTGGTGGAAGGCGATCGCCTCTTCAATCGTCCCGCACTTCCGGAAGAGCGGATTGACCCGCAGGCCGAACTCCGGGAGGGTCTTCAGCAGCTCCTCCTGGGTCTGAAACTCGATCCCCTCGCACTGGCCGACATCGTAGAAGAAGATCTTCAGCGGCCGGCGGGCGGTGATCCGGGAGTCGAGCTGCCTCAAGCTCCCGGCCGCGGCGTTCCGCGGGTTGGCGAAGGGTGGCTCGCCTTGGGCGAGCCTCTCCTCGTTCAGGCGCTTGAAGTCCGCGATGTCCATGTAGACCTCACCGCGGACGGCCAGCCGCTTGGGGAGAGGGCGCCCCTCCGGCTCGCGGAGGACTAGCGGAATAGACTTGATCGTCTTTAGGTTTAGGGTCACATCCTCACCTACCTCGCCATCCCCGCGGGTCGCCCCGACGGTGAAGACCCCGTCTTCGTAGATCAGCTCCACCGCCAGGCCATCATATTTCGGCTCGACGATATACTCGACCGGGCCGCCATCGAGGAGTCGCTTCACCCGTCGGTCGAACTCCCTGACCTCCTCCTCGTTGAAGGCGTTGGCGAGGGAGAGCATCGGGAGGGTGTGGCGGACGGGGCGGAACTCCTCTTGCGGTGGGGCTCCGACCTGCTGGGTCGGGGAAGTAGGATCATAGAGTTCGGGGAAGCGGGCCTCGAGCTCCTGGAGCTCGCGCATCAGGGCATCGTATTCCGCATCAGAGATGATCGGAGAATCGAGGACATAGTAGTAATAGTTGTGCTTGCGGATCTCCCGGCGGAGCTCCTCCACGCGCTGGCGGGCCTCTTGGAGCGAGAGCTCAGCCATGGTCTCACCCTCTTTTATTATGGACCAGCCCGAGAGCAGCGGTCAACCCCGGCCGGTCAGGTCTCCGAGGGGCGGGGATAGCTCTCCGGCCGGATGTGGCGCATCGCCCTGAGGGTCTCATAGAAGGCTCTCCCGATCACATGGAGCTCGGCAATCGTCAGGGGGGCCTCATCGAGCTGGCCGTCCTCGAGCTTCCCCTGGATCTGCTCCGCGATCACCTCCTCCAGGTCCGCCTCCTCCGCCACGCGGGCCGCGGCCTCGACCGAGTCCGCGAGCATGATGATCGCTGTCTCCTTCGTCCTCGGCCGCTCCGCCTCGTAACGATAATCGTCCACGGAGATAGTGCCCTTCCCCTCCTGGAGGGCCTTGACATAGAAGTAGCGGATCACTGAGGTCCCGTGGTGCTCGGGGATAAAGCGGAGGACATCCCGCCGGAGACCATACTGCCGCCCGAGCTCGAGCCCCCGCCGGACATGGGCCGCGAGGATCAAGCGGCTCATGCTCGGGGAGAGCTCATCGTGGGGGTTCACTCCTGGCTCCTGGTTCTCCGCGAAGTAGAGGGGGTTCTCCAGCTTCCCGATGTCATGATAATAGCCCCCGACCTCGGTCAGGAGCGGGTCGGCCCCGATCGCCCGCGCGGCGTTCGCCCCGAGATGGGCCACATTGCTCGAGTGATGATAGGTCCCGGGGGCCTCGCGCTGGAGCCGCTCCATCAGGGGATGGGAGGGCGAGAGGAGCTCCATCAGCCCGAGTGGGCTCGTCTTCCCTGTCAGGTATTCCGAGATGGGGATCCCCCCCAAGAGGAGGAGGTAGCTGACCAGGCCATTGATCCCGGCCCACTCGATCGAATTCCAAGAGAGCGTGACGAAGGCTACAGAGGCGGCGAGGAGGATGAGCATATTGGTCAGGGCCACCCCGATCCCGGCCAGGGCCAGGTCGCTCCCCCGGCGGACCTTCCTCGCCCCGAAGAGCATCGTCAGCCCGCCGCCGAAGGCGACTAGCCCAGCGATGGGCGAGATCTCCTCCCCTAGGCTGAGGAGGAGCGCCAGGACCACGGTGAGGAGGAAGCCCACCTCTGCGCCGAGGAAGATCACCCCTAGCCCGACGGCCAGAGCGGCCGGCACGAGGTAGGGGGAGAGGAAGTCGGCTAGCTTGTCCAAGATCAGGGTCACCAGGACCAGCCCGCCGAGGAAGGCCAGGCTCCGCTCATCTCGAGAGAGCTCGGGCTGGCGGAACCGGAGGTAGAGGAGGAGAAGAGTGAGGAGGACGGCCGCGATCAGCCCGTTCGCCAGGAGCCTATCCCAGCTCAGGAAGCTGTAGAACCACGGGCTCCGGCGGTCGAACTGGAAAGAGAGGAGCCCCACCACCAGGAGGATGAAGAGCCCGGGGTAGAGGATCTCCTGCACACGCGGCTGTGCGCGAGGGTAGCGCATCGCCGCCACCGCTCGGCCGGCTTCACGGGCCTTAGCCTTGGCTTTGGCCTTGATCCTCTCCGACCTTCTTACCCTCGGCAAGCTCATAGGCCTCGATGATCCTCCGGACCAACTGGTGACGGACCACATCGCTCTTGTCCAGGTAGACGAAGGCGATCCCCTCGATCCCCTTCAGGATATGTTGGACCTCGACTAGCCCGGACTTCCCCCGCTCGAGGTCGATCTGGGTGATGTCCCCGGTGACGACGACCTTGGAGTGGAAGCCGAGCCGGGTGAGGAACATCTTCATCTGGGTATGGGTGGTGTTCTGGGCCTCATCCAAGATGACGAAGCTGTTGTTAAGTGTCCGCCCGCGCATGAAGGCCAGCGGGGCGATCTCGATCCGCCCGTCCCCGCGATAGCGGGCGAGCTCCTCGCTGGAGAGCATATCGTAGAGGGCATCATAGAGGGGGCGGAGGTAAGGGTTGACCTTGGCCTGGATGTCACCCGGGAGGAAGCCGAGCTCCTCCCCCGCCTCGACCGCTGGGCGGGTGAGGATGATCCTCCCGGCCTTGCCCCGCTTGAGATGGGCGACCGCCTCGGCCACTGCGAGGTAGGTCTTCCCCGTCCCCGCCGGGCCGATCGCGAAGACGATGTCATTCTGCTCGATCGCCTGGACATATCGCCGCTGGCCGAGGGTCTTCGGCCGGATCTCTTCCCCCCAATGGGTCACCTGGATCACATCCGAGAGGACCCCCTCCAGGTCGGCCCCCTCCTTGGCCTTCTCCACGAGGTAGCGGACCTCATCCAGGCTCGGGACATGGTTGTCAGCGATGATGTCAAGCAGGCGGTCGAGGAGGTCCCGGACCAGCTCCGCCTCCTCGCCCTCGATGAGGATCCGCTCGCCCCGGGCGATGATCTTGACCCGAGGGAACTGCTCCTTGATGTAGTTGAGGTTCCGGTTCAACTGCCCGAAGAGGGCCGCCGCCTCATCCTGATCCTTGAGGATCAACTCACGCGAGACCGTCTTCTTCTCGGTCAATCAGACTACCTCCCCTAGCAAATAATCTCCCACTAGCCGCAAGGCCCGGGCTGTGACGACCTCCCCCGGGGCAAGGGCCTGCCCGCGGTGGGGCCTACCCCCCGGTAGGAGGTGAACATCGATGTATTCCTTCGACCAGCCGCGCCAGAGGCCATCGGAGGTGGCCTCCTCCACCAGCACCTCCAAGGGCCGGCCGATCCACTGGGCCTTGATCTCCCGGCTCAAGCGCTCCCCGAGCGCGCGGAGCCGCTCTGCCCGTTCCCGCTTGACCCTCTCCGAAACTTGGTTGGGGAAGCGGCCGTCCCCGGCCGAGGAGAGAATCGGAAGATATGGAGCCTCAGGGGCCTGAGCTCCTCGATCAGCCGATAGGTCCGCTGGAAGTGCTCCTCCGTCTCCCCGGGGAAGCCGACCATGACATCCGCTCCGAGGGTCGCCTCGGGGAGGGCCGCCTTGATCAACTTCACCTTCTCCCAATAATCCGCGACAGTATAGCCCCGGTTCATCCTCTTCAGGATCGAATCATCCCCGCTCTGGAGCGGGAGGTGGAAGTAAGGGCAGGCCTTCTCGCTCTCCCGGAAGAACTCCAGCAGCTCCGGGGTGATCCCCTCAGGGTTGAGCGAGCTGAGCCTGATCCGCTTCAGCCCCGCCAGCCCGTCCAAGGCCCACAAGAGCCCGGCAAGATCATCATAGCTGGCGAGGTCGATCCCCGTGAGGACGACCTCCACGAAGCCATTCTCTACCAGCCCGCTCACCTCGGCCAGGACCGCTTGGGGTGACTTCCGCCTCGACCGCCCTCGGGCGAAGACCGTGCGGCAGAAGGTGCAGAAGCGGTCGCAGCCGTCCTGGACCTTGACGAAGGCCCGCAGGTGGCTAGTATCCCGAGAGATCCGCTCCTCATCGAGAGGGGCCCCATCCGACTCCGGGCGGACAATCCCCCGCCGCCCGGAGAGCGCCTCCCGGACCAGTCGGCCGACCTGGGGTTTGGCGGCATTGGGGAAGACAAGGGCCACGCCGGGGATCTTCGCCACCTCCTCCGGGGCGACGGTCGCCCAGCAGCCGGTCACGAGGACCAAGCCACGCCGGGCATAGCTGTGGATATACTGACGGGCTTTGGCCTCGGCATGGGCAGTGACTGTGCAGGTGTTAACAATATAGATCTCGGCCTCTTCCTCCGGGGAGGCTGACTCGAAGCCCTCCCCGAGCCGGCTCTTCATCAGCTCAGTATCATACTGGTTCGCCCGGCAGCCCAGAGTCCGCCAGGCCACACGCTGTCTCTCGTTCATCGATCCGGGGCGACCTTAAAGGCCCAATCCAGTGGGCCATCTGTCAACGCCCTTCCTTATGGCGCTCGACCTCGAAGCGATAGATCTTGATCGGCTCATCCGGGCCGATCCCGGCCTTCCGGCGGGCGATCTCCAACTGCTCCTCGACCGTCTCCACCCCCTCCAAGTCCGGGAGGAGGAGCCCCCGCCGGCCCCCGCTCTCCACGAGGACCCCGTATCTCTTCGGGTCAAGCTCCTCGATGGTCGCTGGCTCCGGGGGAGTGAGGATGTCCACGGAGTATTCCAGCTCCCCGAGCTCCTGAGGGGTGATCGGGGGGAAGCGGTAGTCCCTCGTGGCGGAGCTGATGGCGTTGGTGATGATCTCCTCCGCGAGATTCGGCTCGGTCGGGAGGAAGGTCCCGATGCACCCACGGAGCATCCCATGCTTCTTGATCGAGACGAATGCCCCAGCCCGCCGCCCCTCCTTGACCAGCTCCTCCGGCGGGGCGATCCTACGCCGATGGCGGACATACTCCTCCGTCGCCCGCCGCGCTAGCTCGACATAAATATCCCCCATCCCTTGAGATCATTATAACATACCTTGCCGCTCTTGACTTGCCCCTCGAACCCGGTTAACCTTATAGCCGGGGGTGAGAAGGTGAAGAAGCGCTTAGCACTGCTCCTTCTCGGGCTGGCCCTGCTGGCTTTAGTGATCCTCTTCGTCTTCTTCCGCCCGGGCGGGTCCGCCTTGGGCCGGAAGGAGGCGACGATCCTCTTCCTCGGGCTGGACAAGGTCGGGGAGCAGAGCCGGAGCGATACGATCATCCTTGTCCATATTAAAGGGCAGGATGTCGCACTGATCTCGCTCCCACGGGATCTGCGGCTCCAGTTCCCCGACGGGCAGTTCCATAAGCTCAATGCCGCCTATG
>JAPWVC010000081.1 GCA_028275195.1 Candidatus Acetothermia bacterium | reverse complement strand
CGGGTTCTTCACGGCCCTAGTGGCGGTCCCATCCTCGGTAGGGCAGCTTACTAAGACCATCGACCTTGCAGCCGGGGAGCAGAATGCCATCATCTTTGGGGCCGATAACAATGATCTTACAAATCCCTTCCTCGACGGCTTCGACTCCCTGGCGGTCGGGGACATCAATGGCGATGGGATCGCTGACCTGATCATCGGGGCACCCTCGGCCGCCGGGCCGGAGAACCGCCGGCCCGATGCCGGCGAGGTCTACGTGATCTTCGGCCCGCCGCCCGCGAGCCTGGACCTGGCCAGGAGCAAGCCGAATATAACGATCATCGGCGCGGATGAGGGGGACAACCTCGGGACGGCCGTCGCCAGCGGGGATGTCGATGGAGATGGCTATGATGACCTGATCATCGGAGCCCCCTCGGCCGATTCCTTGAGGAATGAGCGGAAGGACGCCGGCGAGGTCTACATTATCTTCGGCGGCCCCGGCCTGCCGAATATTATCGATCTGGCTGACACCGAGGTCGAGCTGGCGAAGGTCTTCGGGGCCGATGGGGGCGATAACCTCGGCCTGGCCCTGGCCAGCGGGGACATCAACGGCGACGGCCTGGACGATGTGGTCCTCGGGGCCCCGGCAGCCAGCGGGCCGGGGAATAGCCGCGGCGGGGCAGGCGAGGTCTATGTCCTCTTCGGCGGGTTCAGCTTCAATACCATTGACCTTGCCCTCACTAGGGCCGACCTGACGGTCTTCGGGGACGATGTGGGGGACCACCTCGGGCTGGGGCTGGCGATCGGCGATGTCAATGGTGACGGGATCGGGGACTTGATCATCGGGGCCTCCGCGGGGGACGGGCCGGGGAATAGCCGAGACAATGCGGGTGAGGTCTATGTCCTCTTCGGGAGCCCGAATCCCCCCTCGAGCCTCGATCTCGCCGAGAAGTCGGCCGACATGACCATCTTTGGCAGTGCGACGGGCGATCGCTTGGGCGTGGCCCTCGCCAGCGGGGACATCAATGGCGATGGGGTGGACGACCTTGCGATCGGGGCCTTCGCCGGGGACGGCCCCGGAGGCAAGCGGGCGAGCGCTGGGAATGTCTATCTCCTCTTCGGCGACCATAATCCCCCGGCCATGATTGATCTCGCCTCGAAAGGGGCCAATGTCACGATCTTCGGCCCCGATACGGGCGATAACCTCGGAGTCTCCCTCGCCATCGGGGATGTAGATCAAGATGGGAAGGCCGACATCCTCATCGGGGCCCCGGGGGGCGACGGGCCCCAGAATGGCCGCCGCAACGCCGGTGAGGCTTATCTCCTCTTCGGGAGCGCGATCCCCTCGGAAGTGATCGATCTGGCGGACACGACCGCTGATTTCTCCGTGATCTTCGGGGCCGACCCCGGGGATAGCCTAGGGATCGCTGTCTCCCTCGGCGGGATCGACGGTGACGGCCTGGCGGACTTGATCGTCGAGGCGGTGAACGCCGACGGTCCTGGGAACCGGAAGGTCAACTCCGGGGAGGTCTATGTGGTCCTGGGGAGCAACTTCGCGGTCCCCAACACCCCGCCGGTGGCCGACGCTGGCTCGGATCAGGAGGTGACCGTCGGGGCGACGGTCCAGCTCGATGGCTCTGGCTCTCGCGATCCGGACGGCGATCCTCTGAACTTCAAGTGGGAGATCATCGCCAAGCCTGAAGGGAGCGTCGCGACCCTCTCGAACCCCAGGATCGCTAGGCCGACCTTCGTGGCCGATAAGGTCGGCGATTACATAGTGAAGCTAACGGTGGACGACGGCCGCGGGGGGAGCGACACTGCCCAGGTGAGGGTCACCGCCGTCGAGGCCCCTCCCGGGAGGCTGAAGGGCGATGTCGACTTAGACGGCGATGTCGATATCATCGACGCCAAGCTGACGGCGGAGTATATCGTCGGGCTGACCGATCTCACTGAGGAGCAGCGCTGGGCCGCCGATGTCCGCGAGCCCTGCCGCCCGCCGGACAAGAATATCGATGTCACCGATGTAAGGTGGATCGCGGAGTTCTCCCTCAAATTGCAGGATAAGATGGATTGCTATACGACTGCCTCGGCCCTCTCGGCCCTCGGGTCAAGGGGCCATGAGGGAGGGCGAGCGCGGCTCTCGCTCGAGCGGAAGGCCATCTCCCCGGGCGAGATCACTAAATTGAGGCTCATCCTCGACCGGCCAAGGGCGGGCGGCCTGGTAGGGGTCCAGCTCGGAAGGGAAGGGGCCCTGACTTTCGACCCTCATATCATTCAAGTGAAGGGGCTGAGGGGCCCCGGGCCTTATCAGGTCCTAGCAAGCAAGATCGATAATGCCCGCGGAGAGGTCCGCTTCGTCCTCCTCGCTCTCGGCCCAGCCAAGGGGCAGGCGACCGTCGAGCTGGAGCTGATCGGCAGCGGGAGCGGCGAGAGCCGGCTCGAGCTGGCGGGCTTAGAGCTGTTGGACGCTACAGGGCAGCTCTGGCAGGCTATGGCCGCGCCGGTCAGTATCAGGGTCAGCGCAGCCTCCTGGAAGGTCTCGGTGAGCCTCGAGCCCATCAGAGCGGCGGTGAGGTTCCGCGCCCAGGCCCGAGCCCAGGGCACGGGAGGGGCTCAAATTCAAACTCTCCAGGTGACGATCTTCGACCTGGCAGGCCGGGAGGTCTACGCCAGCGGGCCGGTGAGGGGGGAGACCTGCGAATGGCCTCTGCTGAATAGTCAGGGCCGAGCAGTTGCGAACGGCGTCTACCTTTACAGGGTGATGGTGGAAGATTCGGCCGGAAGGGCCTGGACACAGATCGGGAAGCTGGTTGTCCTGAAATGAGGGGTCAGCCGGCTTCCGCCCTCAGTGACGCTCTTCCGAGCCCGCAGTGATGTGATTCCTATGACATACAACCGCTCTCGAGCAGGATAAAATCATGTCGCCCTGGAAGGCAAGAGCTGGCTTATTGAGGCTTGAAAGATGGGAGGAGGATCGGCGGTGAAGACTGTCTTGATAGCATTGATCCTACTGTTAGTGGCCTCGGTGCTCGGGCTCGGTGCGACCTCGGGAGACGATGAGACAGATGTAGTGGACATAACCTCCGATGCCGGGTTAGAGGCTCCGCTCTGGGCCCTGCCGGGCCAGAATAGCGTCCTAGTCCAAGCGGTGAAGGTCGATGATCCTGGGGATCGGGGCGATCGGCTCCACGATAATTTCGATACGGCGATCGAGACGATCACCATCAAGAAGGTCGAGGGCTCGACCCTCGAGGACCGCTTCATCCGGAAGATCCGCCTATACCTAGACTCGGGGAGCGAGCGGTTCGAGCCGGACCAGGATTTCCTCCTAGGCGAGGTCTCGAACCCCAACCTAGTCAGCGGCGTGACCTTCGGGAAGAGCGGCTCGCTCCTCACCAGAGTCGAGGATGATGTTAAGGATGGGGCCATATTCTTCGTCGTCGCGGATTTCGCTAACGATGCCCCTGACGGAGCCACGCTGCGGACGAGCTTCGACCTGACCGCGGGGGACAGCCTGATTGGTGGGCCGACGATCAGCTCCGGGTTCGACCCTGCGGCCTTCCCGCCGGTCCTGCGCGGGGCGGGGAACCCGGCCTACTTCTTCTTAAAGATCACCTCAACTCACGGTGACCCCGAGGCCGACATCATCGAGGAGACCCCGGCGATGACCGCCACCCCCGGGGATCTGGTGGTGCTGCAGCAATTCACGATCGCCGACCCCGGGCCGACCGGGGATGCCGATAGCGACGGCTATCCTACCCTGGTCCGGAACATCACCGTGAAGAAGTTCGCCGGGACCGCCGATACCTCGAGGGTCCTCAAGCTCTTCCTTTACAGGGAGAAGGCCGCCACACCCCCAGGATTCCAGGTGGAGGATGAGCTCCTCGGGGTGATCAATAACCCCAACCTCGAGGCCGGGGTGACCTTCCACAACAGCGGTAGGCGACTCGTCCGCGTGGCCGATAGATCTGAGGAACGCTTGTATGTCGTCGCCCAGCTCGCCCCCGTCGGGTTCGCCGATGGGGATACCCTCCAAGTCGGGGTCCAGGTCGTCGCAAAAGATGATCCGCCCAAGCCGGAGGCGGAGATGAGCTCGGGGATCGAGACCCCGATGCCAGTGGTCGCGGCCAACCCGCTGACCATCTCCGTCCCGCCACCGACGATCTTCATCGGGGCCTGCGAGCCCCCTCAGGCCGGCAAGCCCTGCGAGAAGGTAACCTCCCGCGTGGAGCTGAAGTCCCTCGAGCAGGGGACCATCTACATTGCAGTCCGGTATGTCCCCGAACCGGGGCTGGGGGAGTTCCAGCTCGGCCCGGAGGGGGCGCTCGTCTATGACCCCGAGGTCCTGGAGGTAATCAAGGTCAAGGGCGTCGGGCCATATCAGGTGGAGTCCTACGACCTGGCCACACCGGGGCTGGTGCACTTTGTGGCCTCGCTCAAGCCCGGAAGGGAGGCGATCAACGAGGGGCCGGTGGTCGAGCTCTTGATCAAGCCCGTCGAGGGGGTCGAGCCGGGGACGGAGACTGAACTCGTCATTGAAGATGAGACCGGAGTGGAGATGGTCGATGCCTTCAAGGACGCCGCGGGGAAGGAGCTCGTCCCTGATATCGT
Organism: Candidatus Acetothermia bacterium; assembly: GCA_028275195.1. GTDB lineage: Bacteria > Bipolaricaulota > Bipolaricaulia > RBG-16-55-9 > JANLFV01 > JANLFV01. The sequence goes on along the minus strand of JAPWVC010000081.1, from coordinate 1,227 downwards.
CCCGGGGAGGGTCAAGATCAAGCTCCTCAAGGGCGATGTCGATGGTGATAGCGTCGTGACGGCGAGCGATGCAAGGCTCGTGGCCCGGGCGATCCTGGGGCTGGAGACCCTTACCACAGAGCAACGCGAAGCGGCCGATGTGGCCCCACCCTTCGGGGCGATCGATGTGACCGATGTCCGCTACATCGCCCAGGCCGCGGCTGGGTTCCGCCAGCTCGATCCCGCGGGGATCATCGCCCTAGCAAGAGATCCTAAGCCGAGCTGGCTCGCGGGCCTAGCTCGGTTCCTCGGCCTCGGCAACAGGAGAGCCGAAGCGGAGCTAACGGCCACCGTCTCCGGCCAGGAGATGGTGATCAGTGCTAGCGGCGCTATACCGATCGACATCCAAGGGACGGTCACCTTCGACCCTCGGGCCATGCAAGTGGAGGGGATCAGCGGGCTCAGCGGCTATAAGGTCTTAGCCTCCTCGATCGACAATGAGCTGGGCCGGGTCCGGTTCGTGGCCAGCCTGATCGACGGCTCCCCGAGCGGCGGGGCGATCTTGAAGCTCGATCTCCAGGGGCAAGGCGAGTCAATCCGGCTGGAGTTCGACCTCCTGCGCGACGGCGCAGGCCGCGACCTCCAGGCCAGGATCAATTATAGCTGCAGCACCGGCACCCTCAGGCTTACCGAGGTCCTCGTGGCCCGGAAGGCCTCGGGCCGGATCCGCTTTGAGGTCCAGGGGACGGGCATTTCCGGGATGAGGCTCCAAGTCTTCAATCTCGCTGGGGCGAGGGTCTTCGACTCCGGCCCCCTGGCCGGGAGCACGCTGGAGTGGAACCTCCTCGACAGCCGCGGCCGAGTCCTGGCGAACGGCATATACTTGTATGTCGTGACCGTCACAGACCTGGAGGGGAGGAGCACCACGAGCGGCGCGAAGAAGCTCCTCGTGCTGAAATGAGCCCGGCGCTTTAGCTCAGCCCGGCTACTCGCTCCCCATGAGCCGGCCGTGAAATAGTCGGGCTGAAGTGATCCAGGTTACAGACAGGGGGCGCTTCCTCTCTTAGTCTGGAAGAGCGCATATTAGCCCCACAGGAGGGAGGTTAAGGAGCGCCCCCACGAGGGGGCGGAGGGCAGAGATGAAGAGGGCCGTTTGGCTCCTGGTCCTAGCGGGGTCACTGCTCCTCGCCCCGAGCATCTATGCGGCTGAGGGGCCGAAGCCCGCGATCAAGGTTACCCCGACGAGCC
>JAPWVC010000107.1 GCA_028275195.1 Candidatus Acetothermia bacterium | reverse complement strand
CCCTTTTCTGCCCCGAGTAAGCAAAAGGAGTATAGCCCTCAAGGGGAGCCCTGTCAAGCCCGGGCCTTGACAACCCTTCCCGAGCTCCTTATAATCTCCTTAGCAATCAAACCATGAGACTGCTAAAAGGTGGGAGATGATCGACTTTGAGCGGTTCACCGAGGCGGCCCAAGGGCTCTTCCGCGAGGGGGCGGAGCTCCTGCGGAAGCTCAAGCATAACCAGCTCGATCTTGAGCATATCTTTTACATCCTCGCCTCCGAGGAGGGTCTAGGGCGGGAGATCCTCCAGGAGATGGGGGTGAACCTCCCCGGGCTCCAGAAGGACCTGGAGCTCCTCCTGGAGCGGCGGCCCTCGATCACCGGGGCCACGGGCCAGCAGATCTACATCACCCCCCGCCTGGAGAACGCGGTCCGGGCCGCGGAACTGGAGGCCGAGCGACTAAAAGATGAGTATGTGGGGGTCGAGCACCTCCTCCTCGCGATCAGCCGGGACTCGAACCTCGATCTCCGAAGGGTCCTCGACAAGCACCGGATCAACCCCGAGGCGATCTATTCAGCATTGCACAAGGTCCGGGGCGAGCAGCGGGTGACGGATCGCTCCGCGGAGGAGCGCTACCGCATCCTCCAGAAGTATGGGGTTAACCTCACGGAGATGGCCCGAAAGGGTGAGCTGGACCCGGTGGTCGGCCGGATCAGTGAGATCGGGCGGGTCGCACAGATCCTCTCCCGCCGGAGGAAGAACAATCCCGTCTTGATCGGCGAGCCCGGTGTAGGGAAGACCGCGATCGTCGAGGGGCTGGCCGAGAGGATCGTGAAGGGCGATGTCCCCGAGACCCTCAAGAATAAGGAGATCGTGATGCTCGACCTCGCGGCCCTCGTAGCCGGCTCGAAGTTCCGCGGGGAGTTCGAGGAGCGGCTGAAGGCCGTGATCCGCGAGCTGGAGGCCGATAAGGGGCGGACGATCCTCTTCATCGACGAGCTCCACAACATCGTCGGGGCCGGGGCCGCGGAGGGGGCGATCGATGCCTCCAACATCCTCAAGACCCCGCTCGCAAGGGGCCTCTTCCAGGTGATCGGGGCCACGACCCTCGATGAGTATCGTGAGCATGTCGAGAAGGACGCCGCGCTCGAGCGGCGGTTCCAGCCGGTCTACATCGGCGAGCCATCGGTCGAGGAGACCGTGGCGATCCTCGCCGGTCTGAGGAGGAAATTCGAGGAGCACCACAAGCTCAAGATCACCGACCGGGCCCTGGAGGCCGCGGCCAAGCTGGCCGACCGCTACATCACTGACCGCTTCCTCCCGGATAAGGCCATCGACCTGATCGACGAGGCGGCCGCGCAGCTCCGGGTCGAGCGGGGCTTCCCCGCGGAGGTCAAGGAGCTGGAGGAGCGGATCAAGCTCCTCGAGGAGCGGCTGGAGCGGGCGGGCCCGGAGGACGGCACCGCGGCTAAGCTGGAGGCCGAGCTGGCCCGTCTCCGGGAGGAGAGGGCCCGCAAGGAGCAGGAGTGGCAGGCCCGCCTAAGCCGGGACAATGTGGTGGACGAGGAGGCGGTGGCCCAGGTCGTCTCCCGCTGGACCGGGATCCCGGTCCAGCGGATGCTCGAGGAGGAGCGGGCCCGGCTGGCACGGATGGAGGAGTTCCTCCACCAGCAGGTGATCGACCAGGAGGAGGCGGTCCGGGCCGTCTCCCAGGCCGTCCGGCGGGCTCGGGCGGGGCTGAAGAGCGCGAAGCGCCCGATCGGGTCCTTCCTCTTCCTCGGCCCGACCGGTGTGGGGAAGACCGAGCTATCCAAGGCCCTGGCGCGGTTCCTCTTCAACGACGAGGAGGCCCTCTTGCGGCTCGACATGTCCGAATACATGGAGCGGCACTCCGTGGCCCGGCTCATCGGCTCCCCCCCGGGGTATGTGGGCTATGAGGAAGGGGGCCAGCTCACCGAGGCCGTCCGCCGCCGGCCTTACAGGGTGATCCTCTTCGACGAGATCGAGAAGGCCCATCGCGATGTCTTCAACATCCTCTTGCAGGTCATGGATGCCGGCCGGCTGACCGACGGTCATGGCCGGACGGTCGACTTTAAGAACACCTTGATCATCCTGACCTCGAACATCGGGAGCGAGCTCTTGAGCAGCCGGAGCCAGATCGGCTTCAGCTCCGATAACGGCGAGCAGGGCCAGGCCGCCCTCCCCGATGAGGAGGTCCGCCGGAGGGTGTTGGAGGAGGTCAAGCGGGCCTTCCGTCCAGAGTTCTTGAACCGGCTCGATGGGATCATCGTCTTCCGCCAGCTCACCCCGGAGGCGCTGGCCAAGATCGTCGAGCTGAAGCTGGATGAGCTCCGGTCGAGGCTGGCGGAGCAGGGGCTGGCCCTGGAGGTCTCCCCCGAGGCCAAGGCCCTTCTCGCCAAGAAGGGCTACTCCCCGGACTACGGGGCTCGGCCGCTGGTCCGGGTCATCGAGAATGAACTGGAGAACGAGCTGGCAATGATGATCATCGACGGGAAGCTCGCGGCGGGCCAGACCGTCCGGATCGACGCCCAGGGCGAGGGGTTTGCCTTCACCGCCCTCCCCGGTTAACATCTCCCCGAGTCGGGCTCAGTTCGAGGAGGTGCGCCATGCCCTACATGACGAAGAAGGAATTACTGGAGAAGATTCAGCCCTTGAGCGATCGCCTCCGGGATGTCCAGCACGATCTAGAGGAGCTGGTCGAGGGCTCGACCGATGAAGAGATGGTCGATGCCGTCGAGCGGCTCGCGGTCGTCCTGGACGAGCTCGAGGAGGTCCTGAGCGAGGCGGAGGAGGAGTAAAGAGGGGGCTCCGCACGCTCTGCCTGTGAGCAAGGGAAGGGCGGATAGCTCAGCCGGGAGAGCGCCTGCCTTACACGCAGGAGGCCAGAGGTTCGAGTCCTCTTCCGCCCACCAGGCCCATCAGTAAGGCCAGGGCTTCGTATGCTCTAAGAGCCGGGAACCTTGACATCCCTGGAGTCACCGACTAGAATCATTGATGCCGGGGGCGTGGTCTAGAGGTCTAAGACGCCTGGCTGTCAACCAGGAGGTCGGCGGTTCGAATCCGCTCGTCCCCGCTAGCGGGCCGAGGTAGCTCAGTTGGTAGAGCACGGGACTGAAAATCCCGGTGTCCCCGGTTCGAGTCCGGGCCTCGGCACCAGCTTTTTCTTTTCAAGCCCGGCCGGTAGCTCCTTGGCAATCCCTTAGTTTGCTATCGCCCTCGGGCGCGGAGCGGAGGCCCTCCCGGGCCATGCCAAATGCACTGGCAGGCCGACTAGAGGTGAGCTGACCCGCCGGCCCCGGGTTCCCTGGGAAATATTTCCGCCACCTCTGCGGGAGAGGGGAAGCTCTCTACCCTTCGGGCTCGCTGGCCCTCCGGCCTTCACCCTCGCGAGCGGACGGGCTCCGGCGGGGCTCATGTGCTGAAAGATCGGTAGGATTCGAGGGCTCGCCCCTTTAGGGGCCGCTTGACTCGCCTCGAGCCGGGCCATTATCCTGGGCTTAGCCCACCCGATAGTCGGAATGATGGAGGAGAGGCCCATCCTTAGGCGTGACTACACCTTCGCCCGTTTTGTCAAGGGCCCAGGGAACCGGCTGGCCTGTGCCGCTGCCCAGGCCGTGGCCGAGAACCCCGGCCGGACTTATAATCCGCTCTTCATCCATGGCCAGGTCGGGCTGGGGAAGACCCACCTCCTCCAGGCGATCGGGAACCACATCCTAGAGAATCGCCCCGACCTCCATCTCATCTATACCACCTCGGAGCGGTTCGCGATCGAGCTCATTGAGGCGATCCAGGCCAACCGGACCGCTCAGTTCCGCCGGAAATACCGTGAGGTGGACCTCCTCCTCCTCGACGATGTCCAATTCCTCAGGAACAAGGAGGGGACCCAAGAGGAGCTCTTCCACACCTTCAATGAGCTCTACAACCGCGAGCGGCAGATCGTCCTCGCCTCCGACCGCCCGCCGGAGGAGCTCCGCGAGCTCCAGGAGCGGCTGGTCTCGCGATTCCGCTGGGGCCTCGTCGCCGAGATCCAGCCACCGGACCTGGAGACGAGGCTGGCGATCCTCCAGGCCAAGGCCCGCGAGCATGGCCTGCCGGTCGAGGACCAGATCCTGGAGCTGATCGCCATGAGGATCTCCTCGAATGTCCGGGCCCTCGAGGGGGCCCTGATCCGTGCCGTCGCCTATGCTGAATTGAACGGGGTGCCACTGACGCGGGAGCTAGCGGAGGGCCTCCTCGCCCCCGAACCTCAGGGTCAGGATGGCCGGCTCGACATCGCCACGATCAAGGCCGAGATCGCCTCCCGCTACCAAATCGATGTGGCCGACCTTGAGGGTGAGGATCGAGATAAGCGGGTCGCACAGGCCCGCCAGATCGCGATCTATCTCGCCCG
>JAPWVC010000067.1 GCA_028275195.1 Candidatus Acetothermia bacterium | reverse complement strand
GGATCTTCATCTTCACCTCCTCGGGTCGGCCAGCCGGCTCGGCTTAGGCCGGCACACCAGCGGCGATGATCTCATCGATCTGGCTCAGGAGCTCCTTGATGTCGGAGAGCTGGATGTCCCCCATATGGGCGATGCGGAAGGTCTTCTCCTTTAGCTTCCCGTAGCCGTTGGAGATCGCCGCTCCTCGCCTCCCCAGCTCCTCGTTGAGGGCGGCCACATTGATCCCCCTAGTGTTCCTGATGGCCGTCAAGGTATTCGACTCATACCCCGGCTGGGCGAAGAGGGCGAAGTTCTCCCTGGCCCACTCCCGGACATAATCTGCCATCGCCTTATGTCGGGCGAACCGGTTCTCCAGCCCCTCGGCGAAGATATCGTCCATCTGCTTGTTCAGGGCATAGAGGTGGGAGATCGAGGGTGTGGCCGGGGTCTGCTGCCGCTCCTCGAGGTAGCGCTTGAAGGTCAAGAAGTCGAAGTAGTAGCCGCGATTCTTGACCTGCTCCGCCTTCTTGAGGGCCTTCTCGCTCACCGCGACCACCGTCAGCCCCGGGGGAAGGGCGAAGCACTTCTGGACCCCTGCCAAGATCACATCGATCCCCAGGCGATCGACCTCGATCTTCACCCCGGCCATCGAGGAGACGGCGTCGACCATGAAGATCACATCCGGGTATTTCTTCATCACCTCCGCGATCTCCGGGAGGGGGTTCATCACCCCGGTCGAGCTCTCATTGTGGACGACGGTGATCGCGTCGTATCTCCCGGTCTTGAGCTTCTCGTCGATCGCCTCGGGGAGGTTGGCCATCCCCCATTCGACCTCGAGTGGATCAGCCTCCTTCCCGTTGGCGAGGGTGATCTCATGCCACCTCTGGGAGAAGGCCCCGCAGATGCAGTTGAGGCACCGCTTGGCCACGCAGTTCCGGACCGCGCCCTCCATCATCCCCGTGGAGCTGGAGGTGGACATGAACACATGGTTCTTGGTGTAGAGGAGCTTCTGGACCTTGGCGGTGACCTCCATCAGGAGCGCCGAGAATTCCTTCATCCGGTGGCCGATCATCGGCCTAGCCATCTCTCTGAGTATCTCCGGCCGGACCTCCGTCGGGCCGGGGATAAAGAGCTTCTTGTGCATTTTCCCTCCTTTGCTGCCCTTCCTTGCTCGGTCTGGAGCAATTATCTCTAGCCCTCAGGCCGAGTGTCAAATCCTCCTCAACCGGCTTTCGATCCGGCCTGGCCACGGCTCACATCGGACTCATCCCTTAAAGATGGCGGCCAAGAGGGGGCAACGACCATAGCGATGACCTCGCAAGCAACTGGGCGAGCCTTGGCCGCCATATTCACATCTCTTGGAGGATCGAGCGGATCAGCCTGATCAGTTCCTTCCCCCGCTGGGCCGTGACCTCCAAGACCTCTTCGTGGGTCAGCTTGGAGTGGCCGATCCCGGCGGCCATGTTCGTCACGCACGAGATCCCAAGCACCTCCAGGCCGCAGTGGACTGCCGCAATGACTTCCGGGACGGTCGACATCCCCACGAGGTCGGCCCCCAGCCTCTTGTAGACTTGGATCTCCGCTGGGGTCTCATACATCGGCCCTGGGGCGGCGAGGTAGACCCCCTCCTTCAACTCCAGCCCTTCCCGGAGGGCGGCCCGGACGGCCGCCTCCCGCAGCTTAGGGCTATAGGCTTCATTCATGCTGGGGAACCTCGGGCCGAGTTCTTCAATGTTGGCCCCCCGCAAGGGATTGTCGGGGATCATATTGATGTGGTCCTTGATCAAGACCAGATCGCCGGGGGAGAAGCTCTCGTTGATCGCGCCAGCGGCGTTAGTGATGATGAGCCGCTTCACCCCTAAGAGCTTCATCAAGCGGATGGGGAAGGCGACCTCGGCCATGGAGTAGCCCTCGTAATAATGGACCCGGCCCTTCTGGACCAGGATCTCTTTGCCCTCGATCCGCCCGGCACAGAGCTCGCCCGCATGGCCTGGGACAGTCGAGCGGGGGAAGTGCGGGATCTCCGAGAAGGGGAGGCACCTCTCCTCTTCCAGCTCCATGGCTTGGGAGAGGCCCGAGCCGAGGATCAGGCCCAGCTCCGGCTCAATCTTAATTCCCTGCCGCACCCGCGCGGCGGCGGCCTGCAACTTCCCCAGCTCCAGGTCTGCTCTCATCTATCTCACCTCAGCGGCCCCCAAGCGCCGCCTGATCCGCTCCAGCCCGGACTTGATCGCCCTTGCCCGCACCTCCCCTACCCCCTTGATGCGCATCAACTCCTCCTCACTCACCTTCAGCAGCCGCTCCAGGCCCCCGAACTCCCGGACCAGCTCCTCGATCACCGATGGGGGGAGGCGGGGGATCTCGCTCAGGACCCGATAGCCTCGAGAGGGGATCGCCCGGTCGAGGGCCTCCTCCCCGCCCTCATACCCCAAGAGCTCCATGATCCGCTCCGAGGAGAGGAGCTCCTCCGTGGGGAGGGCTCGGATCGCCTCGATGATCTCCTCATCTGGCCGGTCGTTCGCCCGGAAGTCCCGAACGAGGAGGGTGAAGGTCTCACGGACATTGAGCATCATCCACTCCAGGAGGAGTTCGAGGAACTCTCGCTCCGTCCCGAGCTCGACGAACCTCCGGCGGACCTCGTCCTCGATCTCCATCATCTGGACGATCAACTGGATCAGGTTCGCCACATGGAGGGGGAAGACCCGACCCTCGAGCTCCAGCAAGGTCAACTCGGAGAGGAGGTCGTCGAATGTCCCGCGATACTGCTCCAGGATTCGGAGGGCTTGGTTGACCCGGGAGATGATGGTGGGGATGTCGTGGAGGACATACTTCTCCTGGCCGTAGTAGATGGTCACCCGGCTTAAGGCAGCGGAGATGGCGATGACCGGGACCCCGAGCTGCTTGGCCACCCTCTCGGCCGTGAGGTGCCTCGTCCCCGTCTCCTCTGAAGGGATCCGCGGGTCGGGGACGAGGAAGGCATTGGCATAGATGATCCTTTTCAAGCTCGGATCGAGGACGATCGCCCGGTCCATCTTCGCCAGCTCGCTCAAGCGCTGAGGGGTAAACTCGGTGTTCAAGCGGAAGCCGCTCTGCACGACCTCCTTAGCCTTCTCCTCCTCAGCGATCACGATCAAGCCGCCCTGACCGCGCTCGATGATCAGGTCGAGGGCCTCCCGCAGCGGCGTCCCCGGCGCGAGCCGCTTCAAGATCTCTTCTCGCATCCCTGTGCTCATATCATGTCGATGAGAGGAGCACCTCCATCGCCTCCTCTAGATCCTGTGCCGGGAGCAACTCCAACCCAAGCCCACGGAGCCGCTCCCCGGCAGGGATGACCGCCCGGCGGTAGCCGAGCCGCTCGGCCTCGCCCAGCCGCTCTCGGAGCCTTCTCACCGGGCGGACCTCGCCCGCCAGGCTCACCTCGCCGATGACCACCGTATCATAGCCGATCGGACGGTTCCGGAAGGAGGAGACGATCGCGGCGATCACGCCCAGGTCCGCGGCCGTCTCCCGGATGGTGAAGCCGCCGGCAGTGTTGAGGTAGACATCGTCCCCGCCGATGTGGAGCCCGAGGCGCTTCTCGATCACCGCGAGGAGGAGGGCCAGCCGGTTGAAGTCCAGCCCGAGGGCCCGCCGCTGGGGGTAGCTTCCCTCGGCGTGGCGGGCCACGACTAAGGCCTGGATCTCCACGAGGATCGGGCGGGTCCCCTCGACCGCGGGGAAGACGACCGAGCCGGCCTTCGGGGTGCTCGAGCGGCTGGAGAAGAGCTGGGAGGGGTTCGGGACCTCCTCCAGGCCCCGCTCGCCCATCTGGAAGACCCCGAGTTCCTCGATCGAGCCGTAACGGTTCTTCACCGCCCGGAGGAGACGGATCGTCCGCTCCTGGCTCCCCTCAAGATATAAGACGACATCGACCAGATGCTCTATGGCCTTCGGGCCGGCGAACTCACCGCTCTTGGTGATGTGGCCGATGAGGAAGACCGGGATCTCCAGCTCCCTGGCGAGCTGGGCCAGCACGAAGGCCGCTGTCCCGACCTGGCGGATGCTCCCCGGCTCGCCAGCCTTCTCCGAGGGGAAGACCGTCTGGATCGAGTCCACGACCAACCCCTGGGGCCGAAGCTCTCGCACCTCGGCCTCGATGGACTCTAACCTCTGTTCGGTGAGGATCAGAAGGTCCCGGCAAGCCCCGAGCCCCAGCCGCTCGGCCCGGAGCTTCACCTGAGCTGGCCCCTCCTCCCCGGAGATGTAGAGGATCGGAGGATGGGCTTGGGCCAGACGGGCCGCGAGCTGGAGGAGGAGGGTCGACTTCCCGATCCCCGGCTCCCCCCCGATGAGAACGACCGAGCCGGCGAGGACCCCGCCACCGAGGAGGCGGTCGAGCTCCCTGATCCCGGTCGGCCAGCGACCCCCGTCCTTAAGCTCGATCTCCGCTAGGGGCTGGGGCTTCACCCGGGGCTGGAGCTGAGAGGCCTCCTCTACGCCCTCTTCCAGTTGGAAGCTATCCCACTCACCACATCTGGGACAACGGCCTAACCACTGCAGCGAGCCGAAGCCGCAATGGCGGCAGCGGTAGAGCCTCTTCATTAGGGTCAGACGAGCGCCTGGACCTTCTTCCGGAAGGTGATCTTCCCCTCCTGGACATCGATCTCGATCCGATCCCCCCGGCCGAACTCCCCCTCGAGGATCTTATCGGAGATGGCATTCTCCACCAGCCGCTCGATCGTCCGCCGCAGCGGCCGGGCCCCATACTTCGGATCATAGCCCTCTTTCACGAGGAAGTCCCGGGCCGCGGGTGTGACCTCGATCTCGATCTTCCGTTCCGCCAGCCTCTCCCGGAGCTCCTTGATCATCAGGTCGGCGATCGCATAGACCTCCTCTTGAGAGAGCTGATGGAAGACGATCACATCGTCCAGGCGGTTGAGGAACTCTGGCCGGAAGGTCTCCCTGACCTCGCTCATCACCTTGGCCTTCATCTCCTGGTAAGAGAGGCCGGTCGGGGTCTCCTCGGTCCCGAAGCCGAGGGCCGTCCGATCGGTGATCAGCTTGCTCCCCAGGTTGCTGGTCATGATCAGGACGGTGTTACGGAAGTCGACCCGCCGCCCCTGGCTGTCGGTGAGGACCCCATCGTCCATCACTTGGAGGAGGATGTTGAAGACATCGCGATGGGCCTTCTCGATCTCATCGAAGAGGATCACGGAGTAAGGCCGGTGGCGGACGGCCTCGGTCAGCTCCCCCGCCTCCTCATACCCGACATAGCCGGGAGGGGCCCCGATGAGGCGGGAGACAGCGAACCGCTCCATATACTCGGACATGTCTATTCTAATCAGGGCCTCCTCATCCCCGAAGAGGAACTCCGCTAAGACCTTGGCGAGGTAGGTCTTCCCCACCCCGGTCGGGCCGAGGAAGAGGAAGGAAGCGATCGGCCTCTTGGGGTCCTTGACCCCGGCGTAGGCCCGCCTGATCGCACGGGCCACCGCCTCCACCGCCTCCTTCTGGTCCACATAGCGCTCGTGGATCTTCTCCTCCATCCGGATCACGCGCTTAGACTCCTCCTCCGTCATGTGGCCGACGGGAACGCCGGTCCAGGAGGAGACCATCTGGGCGATGTCCATCTCCGTGACCACGCCCTCGTATTCGCGGAACTCCGCCTCGAGGAGCTTCAGCTCCTCCAGGAGGCCCCTCCTCCGGTCGCGCAGGATGGCCGCCCGCTCATAATCCTGCTGGGAGACGGCGATCTTCTCCTCCTCCATTACTTCGCTCAGCTCGGCCTTGAGCCTCCTGATCTCCGGAGAGGGGGCCACGCTCGCCAGCTTGACCTTGGCGGCCGTCTCGTCAATGAGGTCGATCGCCTTATCCGGCAAGAAGTGGTCGGTAATGTAGCGGTCAGAGAGCTTGGCCGCGGCCGCGAGGGCCTCATCCGTGATCTTAACGCCGTGATGCTCCTCATATCTTGGCCGGAGGCCACGGAGGATCTGGATCGTCTCGGCCACGGTCGGCTCATCGATGTAGATCTTCTTGAACCGCCGCTCGAGGGCCGAGTCCCGCTCCACATACTTCCGGTATTCGTCGGGCGTGGCCGTCCCGATGCACTGGATCAGCCCGCTCGCCAGCGGTGGCTTCAGGATGGCCGAGGCGTCGAGAGCCCCCTCGGCCCCACCGGCCCCCACGACGGTGTGAAGCTCGTCGATAAAGAGGATGACATTCCCGGCCTCGATCACTTGATTGATGAGGGTCTTGAGCCGCTGCTCGAATTCCCCGCGGTATTTGGTCCCCGCGACCATCGAGGCCATGTCCAGCTCGATAATCTCCTTGTCCTGGAGGACGAGGGGGACATCCCCAGCGGCGATCTTCTGGGCTAAGCCCTCGACGATCGCTGTCTTACCCACGCCCGGCTCGCCGATGAGGGCAGGGTTGTTCTTCTTCCGCCGGGAGAGGGTCTGGATGATCTGGTCGATCTCCTCATCCCGACCGATCACCGGGTCGAGCCGCCCGGCCCGAGCCTCCTCTACCAAGCACCGACCGAACTCGAAGCCCTTCCAGCGCCGCTCTTCCCGTCCGAGCCGGGCAGCCACCATCCCCCGCTCGCCCATCGCTAGGAGGGAGTGGACCTTCAGGGCATCGATCCCATAGCGATGGAGGATCTGGGCCGCGAACCCCTGCCCCTCCTCTAGGATCGCGAGGAGAAGGTGCTCCGGGCTGATCAGGCCCCGCCCCTCCCCCCGGGCTTCCTCATAGGCGATATTGAGGACCTGCTTCAGTTGGGCGTTCGGCTTGAGCTCCCTTGAGGCTGAAGAGAAGCTGCTTCGCCCCCTCCCGAGCTGGGCCTCCAACTCCCGCGCGACCTGGAGGTAGGTAAGCCCGCTCCGCTCGAGGAACTTGCTCGCCGTAGTCCCACGGACCTTAAGGAGGGCGAGCAGTAAGTGCTCCACCCCGACATAGCCGTGCTTCCAGGCACTGGCCTCATCGTAGGTGACGGCCATGATCTCCTGTGCTTCTCGTGAGAAGCGATTATACATCTCTTGCATCAGCTCG
>JAPWVC010000049.1 GCA_028275195.1 Candidatus Acetothermia bacterium | reverse complement strand
GCCAAAGAAAGGAGGAGCTTTAAAATGGTAAGAAGGTGGAGTCTATTGAGCGTTCTGCTGGGGCTGGTGCTGTTGGCCTCGAGCGCCCTGAGCAATTCTAGCTCGGCCTCGGCCCCCCAGCCAGTCTACGGCGGGGTCCTAGTGGTCGCGGAGATGGCCGAGCCACCGGGCCTGGACCCCACGACCAATGCGGCCGCGGCGATCGATCGGATCCTCCAGCACAACCTCTACGAGGGCTTAGTGAAGATCGATAACCGGGGGAACATCCTCCCGGGGGTCGCGGAGAGCTGGGAGGTCTCCCCCGACGGGCTGGAATACACCTTCCACTTGCGGCGAGGGGTGAAGTTCCACAATGGCCGGGAGCTCGTGGCCTCTGACATCAAGTTCACCTTCGAGCGGGATATGGACCCCGCGACCGGCCACCCCCATCCTGAATACTACGCCAATGTCGCCGCGATCGAGGTCCTCGACGACTATACCGTCCGTTTCAGGATGAAGGTCACGACCCCCGGGTTCCTTTATTACCTGACCGAGGGGGACTCGATCATCGTCCCCCAGGAGGCGGTGGCGACCCTCGCCAGCCAGCCGGTCGGGACCGGCCCGTTCAAGTTCGTGGAGTGGGTCCGGGGGGATCATGTGACGCTCGAGAGGTTCCCCGACTACTACAAGAAGGAGCTGCCTTACCTCGATAAGGTCGTCTTCAAGTTCATCCCCGATCCCTCCGCCGCGCTCGCGGCCCTCCAGGCCGGCGATGTCGATGTGATCATCCTCTCCGGGGAGAATGTCCCGGCGGTCGAGGCCAATCCGAACCTGAAGATCGTCTCCGGGCCGCAGAACCTGGTCCAGATCATGGCCATCAACAACGCCCGTAAGCCTTTTGATGATGTCCGCGTCCGGCGGGCCATCTGCCATGGGATCGATCGGGAGAAGATCATCGAGGGGGCGATGTTCGGGTATGGGACCCCGATCGGCTCCCATCTCACCCCCGTGAGCCCCTACTATGCGGACATGCTCTGGGTCTGCGGCTACGATCCCGCCAAGGCTAAGGAATTGCTGGCCGAGGCCGGCTACCCCAACGGCTTCAAGGCCAAGATGAAGCTCCCCCAGCCCTATGAGCCCCACATCCGGACCGGGGAGATCATCGCCGACCAACTGAAGGAGATCGGGATCGAGCTCGAGCTGGAGATCATCGAGTGGGGGAGGTGGCTCTCCGAGGTCTACACTAACGCCGACTACGACCTCACCGTGATCGGCCATATCGGGCGACTCGATCCCGCGGCCATGCTCTCCGGCTACGGCCCGGCCAGGCCGGACTACTACTACAGAAGGGGTTACAGCAACCCCGACCTCGACGAGCTGATGATCAAGGGCGAGACCACGGTGAACGAGGCCCAGCGGAAGGTGATCTACACCATCGTCCAATGGATCTTGGCCAAGGATGTCGTCAACTACTTCATCCAGGACCCGCACCTGATCATGGCGATGCAGAAGAATGTGGAGAACTGGCGGATCTTCCCGATCTATCTCGACGATGTGACCGAGGTGTATAAGAGCCGTTAGATCGGGGATAATTGAAGAGGCGGCAGGCCGCCTGGCGGGGTGACCGGGTCCACCGGTCGCCCCGCCACTAGATGAGATGCAAGCTTATGTGCTGAGGCGCTTGGGGGTCCTGATCCTGACCCTCCTCCTCATCTCGATTATCGTCTTCCTGGTCATGCGTGTCATCCCCGGGGACCCGGCCCAGATCATCCTCGGGACCGAGGCCAACCCGGAGATACTGGCTCAAGTCCGGGAGAGGCTCGGCTTGGACCGCCCCCTGCTGGCCCAATACCTCGATTGGCTGAGGGGGCTCTTCACCGGGGATTTAGGCTGGTCCTTCCATTACGACCTCCCGGTCGCGAGCCTCATCGCCAGCCGCCTCTTGGTCACCGGCCCACTGGCGGCCTTGGCCCTCCTGGTCACGATCATCATCGCCATCCCCTTGGGGATCTATGCCGCCACCCATCACAACCGCCCTGGGGACTGGGGGATCATGATCTTCTCCCAGCTTGGGATCTCGATCCCCGAGTTCTGGCTGGGGATCTTGCTCATCCTCCTCTTCGCCGTCTATGCCCGCTGGTTCCCCGCCGGAGGGTTCACCGGCTGGGGGGAGGGCCCCCTCGGGGCCCTCAGGTCCCTCTTGCTCCCGGCCCTGGCCCTCGGGTTCGTCCGCGCGGCGGTCATCACCAGGATGACGCGCTCCTCGCTCCTGGAGGTCCTGGGCGAGGAGTATGTCCGGACGGCCCGGGGGAAGGGGCTGGCGGAGCGGGTCGTGATCTACAAGCATGCTCTCCGGAACTCCCTCATCTCGGTGGTGACCGTCCTGGGGCTACAGCTCGGGGGCCTTCTCGCGGGCACGATCATCATCGAGAGCGTCTTCTACCTCCCGGGGATGGGAAGGCTGGTGATCCTGGCGATCTCCCAACGCGACCTCCCCGTGGTCCAGGGGATCGTCCTCTTCATCGCGGCCGTGATCATCCTGGTCAACTTCCTCGTCGACCTCCTCTATGGCCTCCTCGATCCGCGGATCAGGTATGACTAAAAGATCGCGCTACCTCGCCAGCCGCCCCTTCGCGATCGGGCTCTCCCTCGGGGGCCTGGTCCTCCTCATGGCCGCTGTC
This sequence comes from Candidatus Acetothermia bacterium, assembly GCA_028275195.1. Classification (GTDB taxonomy): domain Bacteria; phylum Bipolaricaulota; class Bipolaricaulia; order RBG-16-55-9; family JANLFV01; genus JANLFV01. The sequence continues at coordinate 6,436 of JAPWVC010000049.1, read as the reverse complement.
AGCCTCTTCTATACCCCCTACGATCCGAACAAGATGGAGATCCCCGCGAGGCTCCAGGGGCCTGGCCCGGCCCACCCCTTCGGGACCGACCAATTCGGCCGGGACATCCTAAGCCGGGTGATGAAAGGGGCCATCAATTCCCTCGCCGTCGGGCTGATCGCCGTCGGGATCGGGATGAGCCTGGGGGTCCTCCTCGGGGTCCTCGCCGGCTATTACGGCTCCTGGCTGGATGAGGCGCTCATGCGGCTCATGGACGCGATCTACGGCTTCCCCGCGGTCTTGCTCGCCATCCTGATCACCTCGGTCTTAGGGCCGGGGATCGAGAAGAGCATGATCGCGATCGGGCTCTCTTACGCCCCGCTCTTCGCCCGGCTGGCGAGGGGGAACTTCCTCTCCCTCAAGGAGCGGGAGTTCGCCCTCGCGGCCAAGGCGGTCGGGAGGAGCGGCCTGGCGATCGCCTGGCGGCACATCCTCCCCAACACCTTCCCTATTCTCATCATCCAGGCCACGGTCTGCTTCGCCCTGGCGATCCTGGCCGAGGCGGGGCTGAGCTACCTCGGGCTGGGGACCCAGCCCCCGGACCCGAGCTGGGGGAGGATGCTCAAGGAGGCCCAGGCCTACATGAACCTCTCCCCCTGGCCGGCGGTCTTCCCCGGCCTGGCGATCATGATCGCCGTGCTGGGCTTCAACCTCTTGGGCGATGGCCTGCGGGACATCTTGGACCCGAGGATTAAGTTCCTCAAGCGGTGAGGATCAACCGGAAAGGAGCCCAATGAAGGGAGCTGAGCAGGAGGCGGTGCTGGCCCAGATCCACGAGGAGGAGCTCGTCGAGCTCGCTCGCGCTCTGGTCCGGATCCCTAGCGTCGTCCGGGCCGACGGCTCCGGAGGCGAAGGGGAGGTGGCCCGCTTCGTGGCCTCGAAGATGCGCGAGATCGGACTTGAGGTAACCCTGGAGGAGGTCCACCCAGGCCGGCCGAATGTGATCGGGATACTCCGGGGCTCGAGTCCAGGCCGGACGATCCTGTTTGAGGCCCACTCCGATGTGGTCACGGAAGGCGACCCGAAGGATTGGCGGTTCCCCCCGTTCGAGGCCGTTGTCGCGGACCGAAGGATCTACGGCCGCGGGGCCTGCGACACCAAGGGGAACCTGGCCGCGGCCTTGCTGGCCGTCGCGGCCCTCAGGCGGGCGGGGGTCCGCTTCCCCGGGAAGATCCTCCTCGCCGTCCCGGTCGACGAGGAGGGGATGATGACCGGGATCAAGCACTTGATCAGGCAGGGTTGGGCGGACGGTGTGGATGGGGCGATCATCTGCGAGCCCGAGGATAATCAGGTCTGCCTCACCCAGAAGGGGGCTCTGCGGGCCATCCTCACCAGCATCGGGAGGATGAGCCATGGCTGCATGCCCCTGGCGGGGTTCAACCCCATACCCCCGCTGGCGAAGATCCTCCTCCGCTTCCAGGAGCTGGAGCGGCGAGAGATCGAGCGGCTCGGGTTCCATCCTTACCTGGGCTTCCCCAGCATCACCCCCACTGTCCTGCGGGCACCGGTCGCGGGCGAGCCCCAACTGAATGTCCTGGCCCAGGACTGCCGGGCCTACCTCGACATCCGGACGATCCCGGGCCAGGACCATGACCGACTGAAGGAGGCCCTGAGCCGGATCGTGGCCGAGGTGGAAAAGGAGACGAAGGCGGACCTGGAAAGCGGCCTCGAGGGGCAGCTCCGGGCGATCCTGGCAGAGCACGAGCGCCTCCCCGAGGGGATCGGCTATCAGGCCCATCTGGAGTTCATCGAGGAGCGGCCTTGGACCGAGACCCCCAAGGCCGAGCCGATCGTTCGGGCAGTGGAGGCGGCCGTCCGCGCGGTGACGGGGAAGGAGCCGGTCTACAACGGTGTCCCCGGGGCCACGGACGGGACCTTCCTCTGGGCCTGGAAGGGGATCCCGATCGTGACCATCGGTGCGGGGGAGCGGATGGTCCCCCACCAGAAGGATGAATGGGTCTCGATCTCCCAACTGGTGGAGACGGCCAAGATCTACGCCTTAAGCGCTCTAGAGTTCCTGAAAGGAGGGGAGCGATGTCCGGCGGGATAACCGATGTTCCGGGGGTAGAGGTCGGGCACGCCAGCGACTTCGAGGGGCTGACCGGCTGCACCGTCGTCCTCTTCCCAGAGGGGGCGATCGGGGGCGGCTTAGCCCCGGGGATGGCCGCGGGGACGAGGGGGATGGACATCTTCCGTAGCCTCCATCTCCGGGACGAGATCCACGGGATCCTGCTCGCCGGTGGGAGCGGGTTCGGGCTCGATGCCACCGGCGGGGTGATGCGTTACCTCGAGGAGCGAGGGATCGGGTTCGATGTCAAGATCACCCGTGTCCCGAGGGTCCCCAGCGCGGTCATCTTCGACCTCCCTTTGGGGGACTGCCGCCGGAGGCCCGATGTGGAGATGGGCTACCAGGCCTGCCTCAACGCCCGAAGCGGCCCGGTGGAGCAGGGGAGCGTCGGCGTTGGGACCGGTGCGACCGTGGGGAAGCTCTACGGCCTGAAGCGGGCGATGAAGGGCGGTGTGGGGACGGCCAGCGTAGAGGGCCCTTACGGGGTCGTGGGGGCCCTGGCGGTGGTCAACGCCTTCGGGGATGTCCTGGACTACCACACTCGGGAGATCCTGGCCGGGCTGAGGGATGAGGCCGGGACGAGGCTGATCAGCACCGTGGAGGAGATGAAGAAGGGGAAGGCCCCTCGGGCCTTCGACTTCGGCTTCCGCGAGGGCGAGGGGCAGAACACCACCCTGGCGGTCGTGGCCTTCGAGGCCTCTCTGATCAAGCCGGAGCTGAATGTCCTGGCCCTCATGGCCCAGCGGGCCCTGGTGAAGACGATCTCCCCGATCCACACCACCTTCGACGGGGATGTGATCTTCACCGCCTCGGTCGGGCGATCCAAGGGGAAGGCCGACCTGAATGTCCTGGGGATCCTCGCGGAGGAGGTCCTGGCCGAAGCGATAAATAACGCGGTCAAGGCCGCGAAGGGGCTGGGAGGGGTCCCCTCGCGGGCCGATCTGCTCCAAATCCAAAACAAGGAGGCATGATGGCTCAAAGCCAAGGGCAAGAGAAGATCACCATCCCCGATTTGCAGAGGATGAAGGAGCAGGGGGAGAAGATCAGTATGGTCACGGCCTATGACTACCCTACTGCTCTTCTGGTGGACAAGGCGGGGCTCGAGCTGATCCTGGTGGGCGACTCCGTCGGGAATACGGTCCTCGGGTATGAGAGCACGATCCCCGTCGAGCTGGAGGACATCATCCACCACGCCCGAGCGGTCATGCGGGCGGTCAAGCGGGCCTTCGTCGTGGGGGACATGCCCTTCATGTCCTTCAACATCTCCCCCGAGGAGGCCCTCTACAACGCCGGGCGGCTGATGAAGGAGGCCCTGGTCGATGGGGTGAAGCTCGAAGGGGGATGTGAGCTGGCCCAGGTGGTGGAGGCGATCGTCCGCCGCGGCGGGATCCCCGTGATGGGCCACATCGGGCTCACGCCCCAACGGGCCTCCCAGCTCGGGGGCTTCAAGGTCCAGGGGAGGGACAAGGAGAAGGCGAGGAAGCTACTGGAGGATGCCAAATGCCTCGAGGAGGCGGGGATCTTCGCCCTGATCCTGGAATGCGTCCCCTACCAGTTGGCGAAGCTGATCACCGAGCGGGTGAGCATCCCGACGATCGGGATCGGGGCCGGGCCCTACTGCGACGGCCAGGTCCTGGTCTTCCACGACCTCGTCGGCCTCTCCTTCAGGTTCGCCCCCAAGTTCGTCAAGCGCTACCTCGACCTGGCGAGCCAGATCGAGCAGGCCCTCCGAGCCTACAAGGAGGAGGTCAAGGCCGGGGTCTTCCCCGAGCTCGAGGCCCACAGCTTCAAGATGAGCGAGGAGGTCCTGAGGGAGCTATGAAGATCGCGATCATCGGGGCCGGGGCGCTGGGGAGCCTCTTCGGGGGGCTGCTTGCCCGGAGCGGGGAGGAGGTCCAGCTCTTCGACCCGATCGCCAAGGAGCATATCGCCAAGATCAACAGAGATGGGCTGATCATCGAGGAGGAAGGCAAGGAGGAGCGGGTCGCAGTCCGGGCCACCACCTCCATCGAAGAGCTCAGCGAAGCGGAGCTAGTCGGCCTCTTCGTCAAGGCCCACCAGACTGAAGCGGCCCTCCAGATCGCCCGCCCGGCGATCGGCCCCTCGACCCTGGTGTTGAGCCTCCAGAACGGGCTGGGGCTCGAGCAGCTCATGGAGAGACATGTCCCGCGGGGGAGGCTCCTCCGGGGGGTCACGGCCCAGGGGTCGACCCTCCTCGGCCCGGGAAGGGTCCGCCACGCCGGGCGGGGGCCGACCTGGCTCGGGCCGGTAGGCCAGGTAGACCGCGCAAAGCTCAAGGCGATCGTGGAGGCCTTCAACCGCGCGGGGATCGAGACCCACCTCGAGCAAGACATCGCCCGGCTGGTCTGGAGAAAGCTCCTCATCAATGTGGGGATCAATGCCCTCACCGCGATCTTCGATGTCCCGAACGGCAAGTTGGTCCAGGACCCCGAGCTCAACCAGATCATGCGCGGGGCCCTCGCCGAGGCCGTGGCGGTCGCCCGGGCCTGTGGGCTGGCCTTCTCCGAGCCCGAGGTGGTCGCGGAGGTCGAGGAGGTCTGTCGGCTCACCGCGGAGAACCTCTCCTCGATGCTCCAGGACATCCGGCGGGGGAGCGAGACGGAGATAGACTACATCAACGGCGCGCTCGTCCGCCTGGGCGAGGAGCGCGGCCTCCCGACCCCGCTCAATCGGCTGCTGGTCAGGCTGGTCAAGGTCCTCTCTCAAGAAGGAGGTAAGCCAAGTTGAGGCTCCTTGCGATCGATGTGGGGAACACCAACATCTCGGCCGGGCTCTTCCTCAACTTTGGGGAGCCGGAGGAGGCCTGGAAGGTCCCGAACTCTTCTGCTCCGGAGGAGTTCTGGACTGAGGCGGCCCGCCGGCTCGGGCCGAGGTTCAACGAGCTCGAGGCGGTCGGCCTCTCCTCGGTGGTCAAGGGGCTGGCCGAGCGGCTCGCGGCGGGGCTCAGGGAGTTCTACGCCTCTTGCGGGCTGGGCGAGCCGCCCCGGGTCAAGGTGATCACCAAGGAGACGGAGTGGCCACTCCCTTCGGCCTACAAGTCCGGGCTGGGGACCGACCGGATGCTCGCGGCCATCGCCGCTTCCAGGCTCTACGGCCGGCCGGTGATCGTGGTCGACATCGGGAGCGCGGTGACCGTGGACCTGGTCGATGGGGAGGGGGTCTTCCGCGGCGGGCTGATCCTCGCCGGGGCGGGGATGCGCCTCCGCGCGCTGGCCCAGTTCACCTCCGCCCTCCCGGAGGTCCCGATCCCCGACCCGCAAGCGCCCCCGCCGCTCATCGGGACCGATACCATCGGGTGCATGAGCGCCGGGGTCCACTACGGGATGCGCCTGGAGATCCAGGGGCTGGTATCGGCCATCCAAGCCGAGGTAGGGAAGACTTCCGTGGTCCTGACCGGCGGGGGAAGTCGGCTCTTCCAAGAGGGCCGCCCCAAAGGCTGGCGGCTCGACCCCTGGCTGGTCCTGAAGGGGATCTATCTCCTGACAGTGGGGGAGGGAGACCATGCGCGAAGCTAAAACTAGAGCAGAAATTGAGGGGCTAGCGCGGCTGATCGCCGCCCACACCTACGGGACCTGGCGGCCACAGCGGGGTTGGCAGCGGCCGCTCTTCATCGCCCGGGCCGAGGGGGTCCGGTTCTACGACGAACAGGGCAAGGCTTACCTGGACTTCTCCTCTCAATTGATGTGCTCCAACCTCGGCCATGGGAACCAGGCGCTCATCAGGGCGATCTGTGAGCAGGCCGAGCGCCTCCCCTATGTCTTCCCCGGGTTCGGCTGCGAGGCCCAGGCGAGGGCCGTGGAGAGCCTCCTTGGGGTGATGCCCCCGGGGCTGGATCAGTTCTTCTTCTCCACCTCGGGGACCGAGGCGAATGAGGCAGCACTGAAGATCATCCGCCAGTATCTGGCCCCAAAATACAAGATCATCTCGAGGTATCGCTCCTACCACGGCTCGACCTCGGGGAGCATCGCCCTCACGGGTGACTTCCGGAGATGGTTCGCCGAGCCAGCCAACAAGATCCCGGGGGTGGCCTTCGCCCCCGATCCCTACTGTTACCGCTGCCCCTTCGGGCTGGAGCACCCCGGCTGCGGCCTCCAGTGCGCTGAATACATCGACTACATGATCCAGGAGGAGGGGAATGTGGCCGCGGTCTTCATCGAGCCGGTGGTCGGGACCAATGGGGTGATCGTCCCCCCAAGAGGATATCTCCCCCGCTTGAGGGAGATCTGCGACCGGAACGGGGTCCTCCTCGTGGTGGACGAGGTGATGAGCGGCTGGCTCCGGACCGGTGAGTGGTTCGCCATCAACCAT
>JAPWVC010000026.1 GCA_028275195.1 Candidatus Acetothermia bacterium | reverse complement strand
CTCGCAAGGTCCTATGAGCTCCTGGCCCAGCGCTATCCCCAGGGAGGGGAGCTCTTCCTCTCCTTAGCCAAAGAGGGCCGGAGGAACAAGGCCCTGATCGAGCGGGCCTACTACGAGGTGGTGAGCGACGCCCTCGAGACCGGCTTCTCCTTCGGGGGGCTTGCTACCGAGGAGTATGGGCTCGAGCCGGAACTAAATCTAGCCCAAGCCCAGGATCTTACCGCCGCCCTGGAGTTAGCGATGGAAATGGAGCTGAAGCTCCAGAGGTTTTACACCGCGGCAGCCGAGCGGGCCAAATCCCTCCTGGCCGATCTCCCCCGAGTCCTAGCGGAGTTGGGAAAGAAGAGGGCCGAGCGCCGGCAGAGGCTGGCCGCCCTCCTGGAGGGCCAAGGCAGACCCGAGTGAGATTGAGATGAGCTTAACCTTGAGCGTGATCGTCCTCGGCTCGGGGAGCCCGATACCCTACGAGGACCGGGCCCAGAGCGGGTTCCTCCTCAAGTTCGGGGATAAGCCGGTCTTGGTCGATTGCGGGAGCGGGGTCCTCCGGAGGCTGGGGGAGCTCGGTGATGAGCTCGGCCTCCAGGCCATCAACGATATATTCATCACCCATCACCACCTCGACCATATGGCCGACCTCCTCCCGCTCCTCAAGGCCCGCTGGCTCTTGGGCCGGCGGGAGACGAACCTCTACGGTCCTGAAGGGACGAAAGCCCTCCTGGACCAACTCCTCAAGCTTTACCCTTACCTTGATGAAGCGCTGCGGGTCAATGTGCTCGAGCTGGATGAGGAGGCGAGGCTCGAGCTCGGGGGCCTGGAGGTGACGGCCCTCCGGACGGTCCATCATATCCCGAACCTGGCCTACAAGTTCGCCGAGGGGGTGGTCATCAGCGGGGACACGGAGCCGTTCCCGAGGATGGGGGAGTTCGCCGCGGGCTGCCGACTGGTGATTCATGAGTGCTCCTTCCCTGAAGGGTTCACCATCCCGGGCCACTCGACCCCGCGTTCCTTGGGGGAGGCCCTGGCCGGCCGGGGGATCGCGGCCCTCGTCCTCGTCCATCTCTATCCTCCTGCCATCGAGCGGAGTGACGAGCTGGTTGAGAACTTGCGCGAGGCGGGCTTCCGGGGGAGGGTGGTCCTGGCGAGGGACCTGGACCGCTTCCAGGTTGAACTTCGAAGGGGATGAGTTGAAGCCGAAAGTGTTCATCACCAAAGGCCCGGAGGAGACCGTGGCCCTGGGCGAGCGGCTAGCCTGGGAGCTTAGGCCCGGGGCCTGCCTGGCCCTAGTCGGGGAGCTCGGGGCGGGGAAGACCACCCTCATCAAGGGGCTGGCCCGCGGGTTAGGAATTCCTGAGGAGGAAGTCCTCTCGCCCAGCTTCGTCCTAGTCCGGGAATATCGCCGGGGAAGGCTCCCGCTCTTCCATGTCGATGCTTATCGTCTTACCAAGCCGGAGGAGCTGGGTGAGATCGGCCTGGAAGAATACCTGCTTTCCGATGGGATCACCGTGATCGAGTGGGCCGACCGCGTGCCCCAAGCGATCCTCCCGAGTTGCCTCAAGGTTAAGCTGGAGATCCTCTCAGAGAATGAGCGGCGGATCAGCATCTTTTAATGCCTCTTGCCCCTCCTCCCCCGCGGGCGTATAATCCCTTCGAGATGATCCGAGATGGAAGACTCGAAATTCTATAGCCCCACAGAAGGGGAGCTGAGCTTCGAGGAAGTCCTAGCAGAGATCGTCGAGCTGATGAACCATGAGCCCCAGGGGCAATACGAGATCGTCGTGGGGACCGACTGCCATGACACCCCGATCGCGGAGGAGTTCAACCGCCACCGAGAGAGAGCGAAGAAGGCCCCGCCGATGGAGTTCGTCACCGCGGTGATCATCCATCATGTCGGGAAGGGGGGGCGGTATTTCTGGCGCCGAGTCCAGGAAGAGAACATCTACACCCTGCGGCAGAAGATCTATAAGGAGGCGACCCTCTCCTTCGAGCTGGCCAGGCGGCTCCTCCGGGAGCTGGCGGCCAAGACCTCACTCGAGTATAACCTGGCGATCCACATCGATGTGGGGGAGCATGGCCGGACGCGCGAGCTGATCGACGAGGTCGTGGGCTACATCCGTGGAAGCGGGTTCGCCGTCAAGACCAAGCCCGACGCTTATGCCGCCTCTTCGGTGGCCGACAAGCACGCCTAAGGAGCCGCGGCCCCTCTTATCACCAAGACCAGCTCGCCTTTAACCTCGCCCCTTTGCCTCAGCGTCTCCAGTAGCTCCCCAGGCCTCCCGCGGAGGACCTCCTCATGGAGCTTGGTCAGTTCCCGGCAGAGGGCCACCTCCCGGTCGGGGAGGGCCTCGGCCAGCGCCTCCAGGGTCTTCAAAATCCGGTGAGGCGACTCATAGAGGACGACTGTCCGGCGCTCATTGCGGAGCCCTTGGAAGTATTCCCGCCGCTGCTTGGCTTTGCGGGGCGGGCCGCCGTCGAAGATGAAGGGATAGGGCGGGAAGCCGGAGAGGATCAAGGCCGGGATCAGGGCCGTCGGGCCGGGGAGGGCCACCACCTCGAGCCCGCGGGCCAGGGCCTCCCTCACCAGAGGGTAGCCGGGATCGGCGATCAGCGGGGTCCCGGCCGCTGAAATCAGGGCGAGGTCCTTCCCCTCCTCCAGGAGCTTGATGAACTCGGCGGCCCGCTCCGTTTCGACGCCGTGGTAGTAGCTCCTCTTAGTGAAGGGGGTTTTAATATTGTAACGCTGGAGGAGGATCCGGCTCCTCCGGGTGTCCTCGGCGATGATCAGGTCGACCTCTCGCAGGACCCGGATCGTCCGTAAAGTGATGTCCTCCAGGTTCCCGATCGGGGTCGGGCAGATGAAGAGCCTGCCGCTCAAGTTCGAGCTTGACCTCCTTGCTGAAAGATTCTAAACTCTCATCGACCATGGGAGCAACCGCAGCCCCCGAGCCGAGGAGCAAGGAGGCAAAGCAAGGATGCTAAAGCAGTTACGGGCGAGGCTGGAGCGGCTCGGTGATCGCCTTTGACCTCACGCACTTGAAGGAAGAGCTGGCCGAGCTGGAGCGGGAGATGGCCACCCCGGGCTTCTGGGAGGACGGGGCCCGGGCCAAGGAGCTCTCCCAGAAGCTTGAGCGGAAGAAGGCCCTGCTCCAGGACTATCGGGCGCTCGAGGTGGAGCTAGAAGAGCTAGAGCTCCTCCAGGAACTGGCCGAGGCGGAGGGGGATGAGCGCGAGCTTGAGGAGCTCGCCCGTCGGGCCGGCGAGTTGGAGAAGCGGCTCGGGGAGATCGAGCTCCGATTCTTCCTCCGCGGGGAGTTCGACCGGAACGACTGCTACCTCTCGATCAATGCCGGTGCGGGCGGGACCGACGCCCAGGACTGGGCCCAGATGCTGCTCCGGATGTATCTCCGGTTCCTCGAGCGCCGAGGCTACCATTATCAACTGCTAGAGGTCAGCCCTGGAGAGGAGGCGGGGATCAAGTCCGCGACCGTCGATGTCCGTGGGGAGTATGCCTACGGCTACCTCAAGGGCGAGAGGGGGGTCCACCGGCTGGTGCGGATCTCCCCGTTCGATGCGGCCCACCGCCGGCACACCTCCTTCGCCTCGGTCAATGTGGTCCCCCAGGTCGAGGCCCCCGAGCTCGAGCTGGATGAGAAGGACCTGCGGATCGAGACCTACCGGGCCTCCTCCGCCGGGGGCCAGCATGTCAATGTCACCGACTCCGCCGTCAGAATTACGCACCTCCCCACGGGGATCACCGTCCAGTGCCAGAACGAGCGCTCCCAGCACCAGAACAAGGAGACGGCCCTCAGGGTCCTCAAAGCCCGGCTCTATGAGCTCTACCGCCGCCAGAGGGAGGAGGAGCTCCGCCGGCTCCAGGGTGAGCTGAAGCAGATCGAGTGGGGGAGCCAGATCCGCAGCTATGTCCTCCACCCTTACAAGCTCGTCAAGGATCATCGGACCGGGGTGGAGACGGGGAATGTCGAGGCGGTCCTCGACGGCGAGCTGGAGGAGTTCATCGAGGGCTACCTCCACAGCTCGAGCGGGGTGGAGGCTTGAGCCTCATCCTACTGGGCCTGGGCGGGGCGGCCGTCTTCATCGGCCTGATCGCGAGCATGATCGGGGTCGGCGGGGGGATCTTCATGGTCCCCTTGCTCTCGCTCTCCCATCTTGTCGGAACGACCCAGGAGGCGGTCGGGACGAGCCTAGCGGCGATCATCTTCACCTCGATCTCCAGCTCGCTGGCCTACCGGCGGGAGCGGGTCCTGGACCTCCGGCTCGGGCTGGCGGTGATGCCCGGTGCGGTCCTGGGGGCCTGGCTCGGGGCCTACCTCACTAGGTTCATCTCCTCGGGCTGGCTCTCCGTGGCCTTCGGGCTCTTCCTCCTCTACCCCGCGGGGATGATGCTCCGGGGGAAGCAGCCGCGGGAGGTCGCCCTCCTCTTCCGGAGGAGCCGAGCCACCGGGAACTATCATCCCGTCGAGGCCGCCCTCCTGGGCCTGGGGGCGGGGCTCGCCTCCGGCTTCTTCGGGATCGGCGGGGGGATCGTGATGGTCCCGGCCATGGCCATCTTCCTCGGACTGGACATCGTCCAGGCCGTGGCCACCAGCCTCTTCGTCATGGGGCCTTCTTCACTCATCGGCTCGCTCCAGCACTTCCTCCAGGGGAATGTCCACCTTGAGCTAGCCCTCCCCTTGATCCTGGGGATCACACTGGGGGCCCAGCTCGGGCCGCGCCTCTCGGTGAGGATGCCGAAAGCCTGGCTCCGCCAGCTCTTCGGCCTCGTCCTCCTCTACAGCTCCGTGAACATGGTCCTCAACGGGCTCAAGTGAGCCCAGCCCGAATCGGGCTTGTCAAAAGGCTTGAACTGTGCTAGCATTTAGCTAGTCAAAGGGAGGTGACGAGGATGAACATCCCCCAAAAGTATCCCCTGCTCGTCGGTGCGTGGGTAGCCCTCTGGCTGCTCCTTCTGTTCGGAATAGCGTGTCCTGCCCGAGCCGATACCCTCGAAGTCCCAAGCACCAGGTATAGCACCCTGCAGGAGGCAATCGATGACGCCGGCCCCGGCGACGAGATCGTGATCACCACTTCCCAGACCTTCCGCGAGAACATCAAGATCCGGAACAAGCGGCGGATCACGATCAAGACCGAGTTCCTGGCACGGAAGGCTACGATCCAGGCCCGCCGGGACACCGATCCCACGGTGACCATAACCTCCTCCTCCAATATCACCTTCGAGAACATTATCATCACCGGAGGAGCGGTGGGCGTGATCGCCGAGAACAGCGACAAGATCCTCTTCAAGAGCTGCGAGATCAAGGGGAATAAGGGGGTGGGCCTGAGTGGGACGGGCCTCTCCCTGGATAAGAGCATCGTGACGGAGAACGGCACCTGGGGGCTCGAGCTGACGGGCGAGGTGAGCGCGACGATTACCAGCAGCACGATCTCCAAGAACCCCTCCGGAGGGATCAGCATCCGGAGTGCGACCCTCGAGATGCGGGGGAGCACCCTCGAGGCCAACGGGGGCTACGGGCTGGTCGTGACCGACGCCGGGAAGGCCACGCTCGTCGAGACCACGATCACCGGCCATCCCCAGGGCGGAGTCCATGTGACCTCAGGGGCCACAGCCACGCTCGGGGGGACAATCAAGGACAACCAGGGCGCAGGCGGCCTGGCGGAGGCGGCGACGCTGAACCTCGCCCAGGCCACAGTCTCCGGCCACCCCGAGGGCGGCTTGATCTACCGGAACGCGACCGGCACGATCGCCTCCAGCCAGATCACCAACAACTCCAAGGAGGGGATACTCCTCGTCAGCTCCCAAGTCCAGATCAGCGGGAGCGAGATCAAAGCCAACGCCGCCAACGGGATCTACGCCGCCAGCTCCTCCCAGGTGGCCCTGGCGGGCGGCTCGACCATCTCCGGGAACGGCAAGGATGGCCTAGCCCTCGACAGCTCCCGAGCCGAGGTAATCGACTCTAAAATCTTGAGCAATCAAGCCAACGGGCTCTTCGGGACGAGCGGGGCCTCGGCCGCGGTCAGCGGCTCGATGATCGCCAGCCAGGCCCAGGCCGGGGCGAGCTTGACCAATAGCTCGATCGAGCTCCGCGCAAGCCAGGTCCAAGAGAACGGCTCCCACGGGATCTACGCCACCTCCGGCTCGACGGTCCTCGTCGCCCAGCAGTCCGTGGTCTCCGGGAACGCCCGCGATGGGCTGGCCCTCGACGCCTCCTCGGGGACGGTCAGCGACTCCCAGATCTCCAGCAACCGGGCCAACGGGCTGAGCGAGGTCAACAACGCCTCCGCGCGGGTGATAAACAGCATCGTCGCGGGCAACAGCGCCGAGGGGATCGTCCTCAGCGGCTCGAGCCTCGAGGTCCAGGGGAGCCAGATCAAGGAGAACGGCCAGAACGGGATCAAGGCCACCGCCGGCTCGCAGGTCACCGTAGGCGGGAACTCCACGATCTCCAGCAACGCGGCCAACGGGGTCCTCCTCGACGGCTCCACCGCCAGCATCAGCGACTCCCAGGTCTTGAGCAACCGCGCGAATGGCGTGAGCGAGACGAACCAAGCTCAGGGGACGATCACTTCCTCGACCATCGCCTCGAACGCCGAGGAAGGGCTCCTCCTCAACGGCGCGAAGGCCACGGTGAGCGCGAGCCAGGTCAAAGATAACGGGAAGAACGGAGCCTATGCCATCGCCGGCTCGGAGCTGGTGGTGAGCGGCTCGACCTTCTCCGGGAACAAGCTGAGCGGGATCGCCCTGGACGGTTCGACCGCGACGATCACCGACTCCCAGATCTTGAACAACGGGCTGAACGGCCTCCGCGGGGTGAACCGCTCCCAGGCCACGATGACCGGGAGCACCGTCTCCGGCCACCCGGACGACGGGGTCTACCTCGACAGCTCGATGGCCTCGATCGGAAGCTCGACGATCAAGGAGAACCGGGGCGAGGGGCTCCACGGGGTGGCCCAGGCCGCGGCCTTCCTCAAGGACAGCCACATCCTGAGCAACAGCAAGAACGGGATCCTCCTCGAGAACAGCGCCGTAGAGACCGTGGGCTGCGAGATCCGGGCGAACGGGCTGAACGGGATCTATGAGAAGGCCTCCTCGGCTAAGGTCGATACGACGGTGATCGCCGACCATCCCCAGAACGGGCTGCTACTGGAGAACAGCTCGGCCACGATCACCTCCTCTCAGATCCTCACCAACCAGGGCGAGGGGGTCCTGGCGACCCAGTCGAAGCTGGCGATCGCGGACTCCACGATCGATCGGAACGGGAAGAATGGCCTCTCCATGACCAACTCGACCGCCGACATCTCCGGGACGAGGATCACGAACAACGGGATCCGCGGGATCGATGCCCGGCAGAACTCGAGCCTCACCATGACCACCAGCCTCGTCTCCGGCCACCCCAGCGACGGGATCTCACTCCAGAACAGCTCGGCGGACATCCTCAAGAGCGAGATCAAGGATAACCAGGGCCGGGGCCTCGGCGCGGAGGTCTCGACCGTAGTGATGGAGGCCTGCGAGGTCTCGGGGAACACTGGTCATGGGATCGACCTATTGAACTCGACCGCCGACCTCACCTCCACCAAGATCTTGAACAACCGCGGCAGGGGGCTCAACTCCCAGGACTCGACGGCCGCGCTCGTGGAGTGCACCATCTCCGGCCAGCCGGTCGAGGGCGTGGTCCTGGTCAACTCCGCCGCGGGGTTCGAGACCACGGCCATCGAGGCCAACGGGAGCTTCGGCTTATTGGCCCAGAACGCCGTGGCTGCCCTCTCCGGCGGCTCGGTCTCCAACAACGGCGCGGACGGCTTCTCCCTCACCAAGGCCTCGATCGACGCGCAGGACCTCAAGGTCGAGGGGAACCGCGGCCACGGGCTCAAGGCCGAGTCCTCTAAGGCGAGCTTCCGCAACTCCACGGTGAGCCGGAACACCGGGGACGGGCTCTGGCTCAAGTTCTCCCAGGCCTCGGCGGAGAAATGCCAGATCATTGCCAACGGGGCCTATGGGATCGAGGCCAGCGAGCGCTCAAGGGCTACTCTCTCGGGGAGCGAGGTCTCCGGCCACCCCCAGGATGGGCTGAAGTTGACCGACTCGACCGCCGAGCTCCGAGCGAGCAAGGTCAAGGACAACCGCGGCGAGGGGATCTCAGCCCAGAGCTCGGTGGTCAAGCTCCTCGATGGGAGCGAGATCTCGGGCCACCCCAATAACGGCCTCCTGCTTGCCAATAGCTCGGCCGAGCTCCGCGGGAGCACCATCCGGAGCAATAACAAGAACGGGATCCTCGCCTCTAGCTCGATCATCCTCGCCGTGGGCTCGAAGATCGAGAATCACCCCCAGGACGGGCTGAACCTCACCGACTCCAAGGCGGACTTGGAGACCTCGCAAATCACGGGGAATCGCGCCCGAGGGATCTACGGCGCGGCCAACTCCGAGGCGAAGCTGGTGAACAGCACCATCTCCGGGAACGGCCAGGAAGGGGCAGCCCTGGAGGCCAGCTCGCTCGAGGCCAAGGGGAGCCGGATCGAACGGAATGGCACGACCGGCTTGAGCGGGACGGACTCGAAGATCACTCTCACCGAGTCAGTAGTAAGCGGCCATCCCCAGGACGGGCTCGCCCTGAATAGCTCGACGGCGGAACTCCGAGCGAGCGAGGTGACCGACAACCGCGGCCACGGGCTCAGCGCTGTCGCCGGCTCGACGGCTACTCTCACTGCCTCCACTATCTCCGGGAACGGCCAAGAGGGGCTGATCCTGGCGGATTCCGCGGCCGACCTGAGTGCTACCAAGGTCACGGCCAACGGGGCCGCGGGGATCAAGGCCACTAGCTCGGTCCTCAACCTCTCCAAGGGGAGCGAGGTCACGAACCACCCGAACGAGGGGATCCTCCTCGAGCGGAGCTCGGCCAAGGTGAGCGAGTCGCTGATCAGCAAGAACCGCGGCCACGGCCTCTCCGCCTCCGGCTCGAAGGCGACCCTCGAGGGCTCGACCCTTGCCGAGAATGGCGGGAATGGCCTGGAGCTCAGGACGAGCTCCCTGACCGCCTCGACCTGCTTGATCCGCGGGAATAGCGGCTTTGGGGTGAACGCCCTCGATCACTCCCGAGTGACCCTCAGCGGGAGCAAAGTCACGGGCCACTCGAAGGACGCGATCGTCCTCGACACCAGCTCCGCCGGGCTCGAGGACAGCGAGGTCCGAGACAATAGTGCTCGCGGGATCGTGGCCAAGAGCGGGTCGCTCACGCTCGCGGGGAGCCTAATCTCCGGCCAGGGCGGGGTCGGGCTCGAGCTCGAGGACTCTAAGGCCGAGATGAAGAGCTCCCAGGTCAAGGCCAACCGCGGCCAGGGGCTGATCGCCCGGAGGTCGACGGTCACGGTGAGCGACTCCGCGATCAGCGAGCACCCCGCCGAGGGGGCGCTCCTGGAGGAGGCCTCGCTCGACCTGGTCGGGAGCTTCATCACCAACAGCGGCGGGGCAGGGGTCGTGGCCCGCGACTCTCAGGCCACCGTCTCCGGGAGCACCGTCTCGGGGAACAAGAGCTTCGGCCTGGACTTGCTGAACAGCTCGGCGGTGGTCATGGCCAAGTCGGAGATCAAGGGGAACGGGGCCATCGCGGTTAACACAGTCAACTCCACTCTGACCGTCCTCGACTCCAGTATCCTCGACCATCCGGCGACTGGGCTGGTGTTGAAGGGCTCACCGGCCTCGCTCACTACTGCCCGGATCGGCGGGAACGCCGGCTGGGGGATCGAGGCAAAAGACCGCTCGGCGATGATGGTCACCGACTCCCTCATCTCGGGGAACAGGCTCGGCGGGCTCTCACTAGTCAGCGCCGTGGCCGCACTGATGGGCGGGGAAGTGAGCGCTAACCTCGCTGACGGCTTAAACCTGAGCGAGCGCTCCGCGGCCATGCTCATCGGGACCGCGGTCAAGGAGAACCAAGGGAACGGCCTGACCTTGAGCGCCTCTTCCGCCTCGGTCCGCGGGGCCACGATCTCCGGGAACAGCGGCCATGGGCTGATCCTGACGACCCAGTCGGTCCTCTCGCTCTACCAGTCCACCGTCTCGGGGAATAAGCGGGACGGGGTCCACCTCGAGAGCTCGCTCGCCTCCCTAAGGGTCAGTCAGATCATAAACAACTCTGGCTATGGGATCTTCGCCGACGCGGCCTCGACCGTCGCCGGGTATGGGAATACCGTCTCGGGGAACGGGACCAATCTCTCGGAGAATGTCCCCGAGAGCGTGATCCAAGAGCGGTAGCGCTTGATTGATTAATCGATCGAGCGGGGCAGGTTAAATAAGGCCCTGCCCCGCTCTTCATTCTTACATGAGCCGGATGATCCGCAGGCCGCCCTCGCGGTCGGCCACATAAGCCAAGTCCCCGGCCACGAAGACATTCATCGCGCTCCCGGGGGTATCGAGCCTCGCGACCGGGCGAGGCGCGGCAGGGTCGGCCAGGCTCAGGGCGACTATCCCAGCGGTATAGTCGGCCAAATAGAGATAGCTCCCAGCCAGAAAGAGCCCGAAGGCCTCGCCCTCGGTGCCCTGTGAGCCGATGACCCTGGGCTGGGCCGGCTCGGAGACATCGACGACCTGGAGGCCACGGTAGCCGCTGGCGACATAGGCGTAATCGCCCTCGACCCAGACGGAATGGGCCTCGCCGGGGAGGTCGAGTGCGCTCACTCCAATAGGCTTGGTCGGCTCGGAGATGTCAACGATCTCCAGCCCGGCATCGCCCGTGGCTAGGTAAGCATAGCGACCGGAGACATAGACTCCCTCAGCATAGCCGCGGGTGGGCCAGGCTCCGGCCCCCCTCGGGCTGCGCGGGTTGGAGACATCAACGATCTGGAGCCCGCCCTGGCTGTCGGCCACATAGGCATAATCACCATTGAGGGCCACCTCCTGGGCCGAGCCGGGGGTGTCGAAGGCTGCCACCTCCTGAGGCCGCCTCGGGTCCGAGATATCCAAGATCACCAGCCCGCCGCCCCGATCGGCACGGTAGGCATACCCCCCGGAGATGGTGATCGCACGGGCGTAGTCCCGGGTGCTGTAGGAGCCGACCTGGACCGGCTCGGTGGGGTCGGAGATGTCCAAGACCAACAGCCCGAAGAAGCCCACTACAAGGTAGGCGAACTTCCCCTCGACCCAGACATCGAGAGCATAGCCGGGGGTCTTGAACGAGCCGACCTCTTGGAGCTTGAGGACCGCGCTGATCGCGAGAGAGTATGAGCCGGTCCCTTGAGGCCGGGCATGCCGAACCGCAATGAAGTAAGTCCCCGAGGCGGGGCAGGTCCACTCGATCTTCGAGGCCCTCCCGCCACCGCCATTGTCGTCCTCGGCCAGGGCCGTCCGCCCGTCGGTCCCGTAGAGCGTGAGGACCGTATCCATCTCCGGGCTGAGATTGCTCGTGGTGATGGTGTATTCCCCTTCGGCTCTGGCGGGGAAGGAGAAATAATCTATATCTCCAGGGACCTCGATCCGCCCGTTGATCATGGTCCCATCGGTCGGGATCGTCGCCGCGGCGGCGGGCTCGTTGCCGTAATCGTCGGCGTAGCCTGACCTTTCGATCACCAGCTCATAGCCCCCTGTGCCACTGGAGGAGGCATGGCGGACGGCCACGAAGTAGGTCCCGCTCGCCGGGGCGGACCAGGCGATTCGAGAGGCCCTTCCGCCGCCGGAGTTGTCGTCCTCCGCTAGGACGGTCCGCCCATCTGGGGCATAGAGCGTGAGGACCGTATCCATCTCCGGGGTGAGCCGGTCCGTCCGGATGATATAGCTCCAGTTCGCCTCGGCGGCGAAGAGGAAGAAGTCCGCATCCCCGGGGACCTCGATGTAGCCAGGGATCGGCCTCCCATCAGCCGAGATAGGCGTGGCGCTCAAGGGATCGTTCCCGTGGTCGTCGGCCTGGGCGGCGCTGATCGAGAGGGCGTAACACCCTGTCCCGGTCGTGGCCTGGGCGTGCCGGACCATCACGAAATATGTGCCGGAAGCGGGACAGGACCACTCGAGCCGCGAGGCCCGCCCCCCACCGGAGTTATCGTCCACGGCCAGGATCGTCTGCCCGTCGGGCCCGAAGAGGTAGATGATCGTGTCCATCTCCGGGGTGAGGTGGCTCGTCTGGATGAGATACCTTCGCCCGGCGAGCCCGCTGAAGAGGAAGTAGTCGAGGTCACCGGGCCGGTCGATGCACCCCTGGACGAGCGAGCCGTCAGTCGGGATCGGCGTGGCCGCGAGGGGGGAGTCCCCATGGTCGTCCCCACCGGCCGCACTGAATTGGCCGGCGAGCGAGGCCAATCCGAGGAGGAGCAAGACCACTAGCTTCGGGCCGGTAACCCTCATTTTAGCCACTCATTTCCTTCCGAATCTGGGCCCGCAGGCGCAGCCGGGCATTCAGATAACCTTGGAGGATCAGGACCGCCGCCAGCTCGTCCCGCACGCCCTTCCGCTTCCTCCGCGAGAGGTCGGCCTCGAGGAGCACCCTCTCAGCCTCGGCGGTCGTGAGCCGCTCATCGAAGAGGGCTACCGGGAGCTTCAGCCGCTCCTCGAGGAGCGCCTTGAAATTGAGCACCCCCTGGGCCTCCGGCCCGAGCGAGCCATCCATCTTCTGCGGGAGGCCGAGGACCACCTCCCCGATCCCCTCCTCCGCGACCAAGCGCTCGAGGTAGGCCAAGTCCTCTTCTAGCCCCCGCCGGAGATAGACCCCCCTCCCGCTGGCCAGGAGCCCCTCAGGGTCGCTCACCGCCAGGCCGATCCGCTTCTCTCCCAAGTCCAGAGCTAAGACCCGCGAGCCCATCGCCGGTGCGTCAAGGCTTTGCACACCCTAAAGATTAGGCGATCGGACCGGCCTCTTCAACCCGGGGTTGCAGCCGGCCCGCCGGCCTGTCATAATGGGATTTGCGATGGCAATCGAAGATCTAGCGGAAGGATTGACGACGAGTGAGACGCTGGTGAGCGTCTGGCACGACCCTGAAGAGGCGGAGGTCTTCATCCAGTATGGCTACGCCGCCTTGAGCATGCCGCGGGAGGACTTCCACGACTTGGTCGCGCTCCTCCTGGAGGCGCAGCGCCGACTGGAAGGAGGGCAAGATGGATGAGAAGGAGCTGTTCGATCAGCCGCGAAGGACGAGGGAGGCCCGAGAACGAGAGCGAGAGAGGGAAGCTCGCCTCCCGGCCCG
>JAPWVC010000006.1 GCA_028275195.1 Candidatus Acetothermia bacterium | reverse complement strand
AATGTTCGTTCAAGAGGAGGGGGTCATGAGCGGGGAAGCGATCCCCAAGAAGAAGGAATGGATCATCGAGGCAGCCACCCAGGTCTTCGCGGAGAAGGGGTTCCATGTGGCAGGGATGCGGGAGATCGCCGAACAGGCCAAGGTAGCCATCGGGACGATCTACCACTACTTCCAGAGCAAGGAAGACATCCTAATCCAGATCTTCCGCGAGGAGATAGAGCAGCGTCGGCAGTTCTTCGAGGGGCTGCGGACGAGCGGGCTCCCCATCCGGGAGCAGATCCAGCGGATCCTGGAGATGCACTTCGACCGGATCAAGGGGAACAGGCGGCTGGTCAAGTTGATCCTAATGGAGCGGCTCGAGCCGAATGAGCGGTTTCAAAAGGTATTCCGAAGCCTCTACGAGGAGGTCGCTCGTTACATCGAGGAGCTGATCACAGAGGGGATTGCGAAGAAGGAGCTCGCACCCTGCAATCCCCTGATCACTGCTCATGCCCTTTTGGGAGCGATCGAGGCAGTGACCTCCCGCGCGGTCCTCTACAACGATGAGAAGGCGGCGGTCATCCTGAGGGAGGCTCCGCAGGAGCTGGCCCGGTCATTCTGGAGGTGGCTCGGTGCCGTTCCCCAACCGGCGCTAGGAGGTGAAGGGCGTTCGAGCTAGCGAGGGCGTCTCAGTGGGGATGGGGGCTGGTGGCTCTTGCCAAAGATTGAGCTCTTCCTGATCAGCTAGTCCGGCGGGGCAAGCTGGCGGAGAAGGTTCGAGATGGTCGCCCCGAAGATCTCGGTGGTGATCCCGGCGCTGAATGAGGAGGCTGAGCTGGGGGAATGCCTGGAGAGCCTGGCTGGTCAGAGCTTCCAGGACTTTGAGGTCATCCTGGTGGACAACGGCTCGACTGACGCTACAGCTCGGATCGCGCTTGACTTCGGCTGCCGCGTGCTCTATGAGCCTAGGAGGGGCGTAAGCTTCGCCCGCCAGCGCGGCTTCGAGGCCGCCCGGGCGGAGATCATCGCCTCCACCGATGCCGATACAGTCGTCTCTTCTGATTGGCTCAGGCTCATCTATCGTGCCTTCCAAGAGGAGCCCGGCCTGGTCGGGGTCTACGGCCGGGTCCTGCTGAAGAAGGGCTCCTCACCCAGCCGCTACTTCAACCAGCTCATCCCCCTGACCGATCCTTTCCTGACCTCTTTCCTTGAGGTCAGCCACTCCTTGAGTTTCCCCCACTTCTGTGGGGCTAACTTCGCCGTGAGGAAGGGCTCCTTCGAGCAGGTAGGCGGGTTCAAGGCCAAAGATGGCCGCTTCTATCGGGTCTCGGAGGATGTCCAGCTAGGGCTCAAGCTCCGCAAAGTGGGAGAGGTCCGCTTCCTCAAGGACTTGGTG
The DNA here is from genome assembly GCA_028275195.1 of Candidatus Acetothermia bacterium. Taxonomy (GTDB): domain Bacteria; phylum Bipolaricaulota; class Bipolaricaulia; order RBG-16-55-9; family JANLFV01; genus JANLFV01. The sequence continues at coordinate 23,651 of JAPWVC010000006.1, read as the reverse complement.
GTCTACACCTCAGCGCGGAAATTGGGGGAGGACTTCTGGAAGGTCCCTCTAGCCAACGCTAGGAACTACATCGCGATGGCCTTGGAGGGAGATCTAGTGGCTAAACGCTCGGGCCTTGCCTAGCGGAGCCAGCACGGCCTACGGGCATGGCCGCTAGTGGGTCTAGTGCCAAAGCGATGGGAGGGTGATCGCCACCTGGATGGAGGTCTTGCTCCAGGATGGGCAGGAGCTTAAACTGGGAAAGGAGGTGAAGCGGATGCTCGATTTAGTGAGGCGTGGGCTGCTCCTCGGACTGGGGGCGCTCGATCTGACGAGGGAGAGGGTCGAGGGCTTCGTCGATGAGCTGATCAAGCGGGGCGAGCTGGCCCAGAAGGAGCGAGAGGTAGCTATCGATGAGCTCCTGGCGACCGGGAAGAAGGCCGAGGAGCGGCTCCGGGCGACCTTCACGCGGCTAGTAGGCGAGCTGGGGCTCCCGACGAAGGCCGACCTAGCCCGGCTCGAGGAGCGGCTCGCGGCCCTGGAGAAGAAGATGCAATGAGGCTGACCCAGCTCCCGCGCGCCTATTCCGGCCTCCGCCGCTACCGCCAGATCCTGGCGGTCCTCCTCAAATACGGGTTCGGGGACCTTCTGGCGAAGCTGAAGGTCCGCCATCCCCTGCTCGGGCGGCTCCCCCGCCTAAGAGCGATCAAGGAGCTGGAGGACCTCTCCCGGCCTGCGCGGCTGAGGCTGGCCTTCGAGGAGCTCGGGCCGACCTTCATCAAGCTGGGGCAGTTGCTCAGCCTCCGCCTGGACCTCCTCCCTCCGGAGTATGCGGCCGAACTGGCCAAGCTCCAGGACGAGGCCATGCCGCTCCCCTTCGCTCAGATTAAGGGGAAGGTCGAGGCCCAGCTCAGCCGAGCCCTGGGGGAGCTATTCCAGGAGTTCGGGGAGGAGCCGCTCGCCGCGGCCTCGCTCGCCCAGGTCCATCGCGCGCTCCTTAGGGATGGGACCGAGGTCGTCGTCAAGGTCCAGCGCCCGGGGATTTGGGAGACGATCCGCGCGGACTTGATCATCCTCGAAGACCTGGCCCACTTCCTCGTCCGCCACCTCCCGGAGAGCGAGCCGTTCGATCCTCCGGGGGTCGTCCGGGAGTTCGCCAAGACCTTAAGAAGGGAGCTCGACTTCGTCCGCGAGGGACGGAACATGGAGCTCTTCCGCCGGAATTTCCAGGGCGACCCGACAGTCTATATCCCCAAGGTCTTCTGGGAATACACCACTTCCGAGGTCCTGACGATGGAGCGGATTGTGGGGGTCAAGGTCACTGACCTGGAGGGGCTGGAGCGGGCGGGGCTCGATCGGCACCAGGTCGCACTCAATGGGGCCAATGCCATCCTCAAGCAGATCTTCGAGCACGGCCTCTTCCACGCCGACCCCCATCCGGGGAACATCCTGGTGCTGGAGGGGAATGTCATCGCCCCGCTCGACTTCGGGATGGTCGGGCGGCTCGATTTAGAGCTCCGGGAGCGGGTGGGCCAGCTCATCTTGGCGATCGCCCGTGGGGACCTCGCCGGGCTCGTGCGGACACTGAGGGAGCTGGGGAGCCTCGACGAGCAGGTCGACCTCTTAGCCCTCCGGGCCGACCTAGCGGACCTCCTGGACCGGTATTCTAAGACCCCGCTCTACCGGCTCGAGCTGGGGCGGCTCCTGGATGAGATGATGGCCCTCGTCCGGGAGCACCGGCTCCGGCTCCCGCCGAACCTGGTGATGATGGGGAAGGCCCTGGTGATCGCCGAGGGGGTGGGGAGGGCCCTGGACCCGGAGCTCGAGCTCCTCGCGCTCGCCCAGCCCTATCTCGAGCGGCTGGCCCTCCGGCGAGGGCCTCTTCAGAAAGCACTCCAAGGGTGGGCCGGGGCCTGGGCCGAGAGCCGGGAGCTCTTTCAAGAGCTCCCTGAAGGGCTGCGCTCCATAATGAGCCGGCTGCGTCAGGGGAGGCTCAAGGTCCAATTCGAGCTACTGGGGCTCGAGCACCTGATGCAGGAGCTCGACCGGGCGAGCAACCGGCTCGCCTTCGCCTTGATCATCGCCGCCTTGATCATCGGCTCCTCGTTGGTGATGCAACTTCAGGCCGGGCCGAGGCTCTGGGGCCTCTCGCTCTTCGGGTTCCTCGGGTTCGGCTTCGCCGCGTTCCTCGGGTTCTGGCTGGTGGTCGCGATCCTCCGCTCAGGGAGGCTTTAAGATGGAGATGGAAAGGCCTCTAGTCGGGCTGGCTCTCTCTACCGGCGGGCCGCGCGGGGCGGCCCATGTCGGGGTCCTCAAGGTCCTGGAGGAACATGGGATCCCAATCGACATCATCGTCGGGACCTCGATAGGCGCGCTGGTCGGAGGGGCCTATGCCGCCGGAGTTCCCCTCCCCAGGATCGAAGAGGAGTGGCTCAAGACCGACCTCTTGAGGGTAGCCAAGAGCTTCCTCCCCACCTTCCCCATCCGCGGCTGGTCGAGCGGGAGCAGTGTCTTGAGGATGCTCCAAGGGCTCCTCGGGGGAGCTAAGATCGAGGAGCTCCCGCGCAAGTTCGCGGCCGTGGCCGCGGACCTCGTGACCGGCTGTGAGGTCATCTTACAGGAGGGGCCGCTGGTCGAGGCCCTCCGGGCCAGCTCCTCGATCCCCGGGCTGTTCGTCCCGGTCGAACGGGAGGGCCAGGTCCTCGTCGACGGCGGGCTGGTCAATCCCCTCCCGGTCGATGTGGCCCGCCGGCTCGGGGCAGAGGTGGTGATCGCTGTCGATTTAAGCTACTACCCGCGGCTCTCGCCGCGGCAGCCCGCCCCGGGCCTCCCCCAGCGGGCGCTCAGGCTGGTCGAGGGCCGGCTACGGGGCCTCCTCCCCGAGAGCTGGGCCGGCCAGCTCCGCCACCTTACAGAAGAGGAGCGGGCGGCGCTCCGCCAGACCGCTCCGAATGTGATCAATACCCTCATCCTCGCCTCGGTCGTCCTCCAGCGACGGATCGTCGAGCTGAACCTGAGGCTCGCCCCGCCGGAGGTCCTCATCCGGCCGGAGTTTGCGGCGAATCCGCCCCGTTACCATCAGGCCGAGCGGGGGATCAAGGCCGGCGAGGCCGCGGCAAGGGAGGCCATCCCTCAGATCGAGCGGCTGATTCTCTCCCGGAGCTAGGGGGCCAAATGTAAATGTAACCAAGGTCATTGCACCCAGCCCGGGCTGGGGTTTAAACTAGGGTTAAATCTCGGATCGAGAAAGAAAGAGGTGATCAAGATGCGTAAGGTCCTAGCGTTGCTGATCGCGGGGGTGCTCCTGGGCGGCTTAGCGGCCGGTGGACTGGCGGTCCCGCTCTGCAGCTATACCCCGCCGGAGAGCCGCTATGGGGCCCTCGATCTCGGCTTCAGCTACCGCTCCTTCGACGATCAATATCGCGACAACCGCTCGAACACTATCGGTGGTTCATTCGTCCTGGACTTCCTGAACCTCTTCGACTCCGCCTCCTATGGCTACAATGCCAGAGCGAATGCCCGGCTCAGCTACAACCAGGGCGAGATGAGCTACAGCGGCCTCGGGACCGGAAACTACCAGCTCTACTGGGAGAAGGGCGATATCTTCGGCTTCGGTGGAGCGGTCCTCCGCCTCTCCTCGGCCTACAGGGCCCCCGGGGTCAATATCATTACTGGCTCGGGCTACGGGAGGTTCCGCGATGTCACCCCCTTGGCCAAAGCCATGCGGATCGGGGGGATGCTCCTGGAGATGAAGAGTCTAAAGGGCCCCCTCCCCGATGAGGCCCTCCTGGCGATCGCCCAGGAGATCGGGAGGCAGGTGGAATACGAGAAGCTCGAGCAGCTCGTCCAAAAGGTGGCGGAATTGATCGAGAAGACCGGGCTAGTGGCCGCGGGGAAGCTCGGAGCGGTCGAGCTCCTCCGGATCGAGGAGGCGATCAAGGCGGCAGGGGACAAGCGGCTCTGCGGCTGGGACATCCGCGCCGGCCTGGGATATGAGGTCAGCGATCCCTTGGGCGGGCCGCCGGACTTCCTGACCCGAGCTGAGCTGAACTACGCGACCGCCCCGAGCCTGGACAGCCAACTCCTGGCGAAGCTGGAGCTTAACTCCTCCTTTGAGTTCATGGAGAATTACTCCATCAGCGGATTGGTGAGTTACTCCCAGCGCGTGAGCCCGACCCTGAGCTATACCGCCAGCTATGCCTTCCTCCGGCTCCAGCAGCCGGGGGCCGCGCCCCAGCCCTTAGATATCCATGCCCTCGAGCTTAAACTCCTCTTCACTGGGGGAGCGGGGTGGAGCCTGACGGCGGACCTCTCCTTGCAGCGCGCGAGCGACTATGAGGACTGGGTCAAGGAGTTCTCCCTCAGTGCCAGCTACTCTGTCTTTTAGTCCGGATGAGGAAGATCTTCTACCCCGAGAGCCTCGTGGTCCTCGGGGTCTCCCCGAGGGCTGAGAACTTGGGGAAGAACATCATCGCCAACCTCCTTGAGTTCGGCTATCAGGGGAAGATCTACGCGGTCGGAAGGGAGCGGGGTGAGGTCTTCGGGATCCAGATCCTTAGCGCGGTCGAGGAGCTACCAGAAGGCATAGATCTAGCGGTCTTCCTCACCCCCGCTCCCCTCATCCCCGACCTCTTGGACCGCTGCGGCCGGAAGGGGATCCGCTGGGCGGTCATCGAGTCGGCAGGGTTCTCTGAGTTCTCCGAGGAGGGCTGGCTCCTCGAGGCCCATCTCCTGGAAGTGGCGAGGCGGTGGGGGATCAGGTTCGTCGGGCCGAACTGCCTCTCGATCATCAATCTGGAGAACGGCCTCTGCCTACCCTTCGTCCCAGTGAGCCGCTCCGCCGCGCGGCCCGGGCGGGTCTCGGTGGTCTCCCAGAGCGGGGGAGTAGCCCTCACTTATGCCAATCTCCTCTCCGTCCCCGGCCTGGGGGTGAACAAGGTCGTGAGCATCGGGAACAAGCTGGACCTCAACGAGCTGGACTACCTGGAGTATCTGCTCGCCGACCCCGGGACGGAGCTGATCATCCTCTACCTCGAGGGGATCGAGGATGGCCGGCGGCTGATGGAGCTGGCTCGGGCTTCAGAGAAGCCGATCTTATTGCACAAGGCCCATCGGGGCCAGGCGAGCCGGGCCATCGCCAAGTCGCATACCGCCGCACTGGCCAATGATGACCGGGTGGTGAGCGCCGCCGCGAGGCAGGCCGGGCTGATCCGGGTTCCCGACTTCCGGGCCGCGGTGAACTGTGCTAAGGCCCTCTCCCTTCCCCCGATCCAGGGCGATCAGTTGGCGATCATCGCCCGGACCGGCGGCCACGCCGTGATCTCGGCCGACGGGGCCGAGGCCGCGGGCTTCCGGCTCTACCAGCTCCCTGAAGAATTCTTAGCACAGGTCCAGAACCTCTTCCGGGCCAAGGTGATCCGCCCGACCAACCCTCTAGATCTGGGCGACCTCTTCGACCTCCGACTCTATGCCTGGATCACCGAGCAGTGCCTCCAAATGGAAGGCGTGGACGCGATCCTTCTCGTCCACACCTACGGGGCGAAGACCGAGGGCTCGCAGACCCGCGAATTAGTAGCAAGGGTGAAGGCCCTCTCCAGCCACTATGGCAAGCCTGTAGCCCTTGTCCTCTTCTCCGAGCGGGAGGAATTGGCGAGGCTGGAGCGGGAGCTCGATTGGCCCTTCTTCCTCGGGATCGAGGAAGCCCTCCAGGCCCTAGCCGCCGCTCGGGACTACCATCGCCAGCGGGAACGCTTATCGGCCGTGCCGAGCTTGGGAGCCATCGCGGATGCGAATTCTGGCCCTCGGATCAATGGCCAGATCGAGGGAATCTTGAGTAGGCGCGGCTCGGGGGCCCTCCCCCTCGATGCGGCCTTCGAGGTGCTCGAGGCCCTGGGGATCCCCCTCCCGCCCTGGGCGAAGGCCAAGACCCTGGAGGAGGCCATCGAAGGCGCGAAGCGCCTCGGCTATCCCCTGGCACTGAAGCTCATCTCTCCTCAAGTGCTCCACAAAACCGAGCTCGGCGGGCTGGCCTTAAATATTAAGGACGAAGCCCAATTGGCGCGGGAATACCGGGCCTTGCTCACCCGGATCAAAGAGCGGGTCCCCGCGGCCGAGATCGAGGGGGTCCTCCTCCAGAGGATGGCCTCCGGCGGGGAGGAGCTGATCCTCGGCGGGAGGAGGGAGCGGGCCTTCGGGCCGGTGGTCCTGCTCGGCCTCGGGGGGATCTACACCGAGCTTTTGGCCAAGACCGCGCTCAGAGTGGCCCCCCTGACCGAAGCGGAGGCTGAAGAGATGATCGAGGAGCTAGGGCTGGAGCCATTGCTCTCCGGCTTCCGCGGGAGGCCCCCGCTCGACCGGCAGGCCCTAATCGATGCGATCTTGAAGATCTCGCGGCTCCTGCTCGCCCAGCCGCGGATTGAGGAGCTAGATATCAACCCGCTGCTCCTCCGCGAGGATGGGCTCCTGGCCCTCGATGTCCGGCTCCTCCTCGCCTAGATAGCCTTTTAGCTGGCAGGGCTGCCTAGGACCTCTGCCAGGCGCTCTTCCCGCTCGGCCTTCGCCAGTGCGGTGATGAGCGGATCGAGGTCTCCGGCCAGGACCTCCTCCAGTTGGTAGAGGGTGAGGTCGATCCGGTGGTCGGTCACCCGGTTCTGGGGGAAGTTGTAGGTCCGGACCTTCTCGCTCCGCATCGCCCGGCCGATCTGGGACCGCCGGGCCGCGGTCAGCTCCTCCTCTTGCTCCTCTTCCAGCCGCTCCTTGAGCCGGGCCCTTAAGATCTTGAGGGCCTTCTCTTTGTTCTTGTGCTGGGAACGGGCGTCCTGGCAGGTCACGACCAGCCCCGTCGGCTTATGCTTGATCCGGACGGCCGATTCGGTCCGGTTGGCATGCTGCCCTCCCGGGCCCGATGAGCGGAAGGTCTCGATCTCCAGCTCCTCCTCGTCGATGTGCAGCTCAACCTCCTCAGTCTCGGGGAGGACGGCTACCGAGGCCGTCGAGGTATGGATTCTCCCCGAGGCCTCGGTCACGGGGACCCGCTGGACCCGGTGGACCCCGCTCTCGAACTTGAATAAGCCGTAGGCCCCGCGCCCCTCGACGGCGAAGATGATGGACTTGAACCCCCCAAGCGGGGTAGGATGGGAGTCCATCACATCGATCTTGAGCCCCTTCCTCTCCGCATACTTCTGATACATCCGGAAGAGGTCGGCCGCGAAGAGGGCCGACTCCTCCCCTCCAGCCCCGGCCCGGATCTCCACGATCGCCCCCTTGGCATCCCGCGGGTCCTCCGGGACCAAGAGGAGCTGGATCTCCTCCAGGAGGCTCTCTCGCCGCTCTCGGGAGCGGCGGAGCTCATCGAGGATCAGCTCCTTCAGCTCGTCGTCCTCCTCCGCGGCGAGCATCGCTTCTTCCTCAGCGATCTCTTGCTCCAGGAGCTTCAGCTCCTTGTAATGTTCAGCCAGCTCCTTGAGCCGGGCATAACGCTGCGAGAGCTCGGCATACTCCCTCGTCCCGGCCAGGGCCGCCTTCTCTAGCTCCCCTTCCAGCTTCCGCAGCTCTGCCTCAGCCTCCGCCAGCCGCGTCAGGATATCCATGGTCATGATCGCCTTATTAAACCCCCTGCTCCTCGCCCTTGCAACCGGCTTGACCGCCCCACCGGGCGTGTTATAATTACCACAGATAGGGGGAGTGAGATGAATAAGCTCTTCTTGGGCGTGGGTGCGATCGCCGTCCTCATCTTATTAGCCTTCTTCGGCGGGATGAGGCTCGGCCGATCCCAGGTCTACGACCAGCTTAGCTTCGGCTTGGACGGCGAGATCCTCGTCAAGGTCCCCTATGAGGGGACAGAGGTCATCGTCAAGCGCTATAGGGATGATGACACGATCGGCATCCTCAACGCCGAGCTCGCCTTCGATGAGGCCCTCCGGGCCCGGATCGACTCCCAACTCCGGCGGATCGAGGGCTTAAAGCGGTATAGCTGGGGGAGCAACGAGCTGACGCTCGTGAAGATCGACACCGCTCGCTGGGAGAAGCTCATCCAGGAGGTCCTCTCGACCCTCTTCCGCCGGTAGCCCTTGACAGACGCCGGCCCAGCCGATATACTTGGGCGTCTGCAGTAGGGATTGAGTCGTGGTTGTGCGTGGCCTACTCAGTCGGGGCAGGAGTCGCTTTATGACTGGATCTAGATGCGCGCCGCAAGGGGCCCCTTACCGGGCCTCCCTGGGCTGGCAGCAATAGAACAGTCAAATTTAAGCAGACAGGGAGGTCGATATGGCTAAGGGGACCGTCAAGTGGTTCAACAACGCCAAGGGCTACGGCTTCATCACCCAAGACAACGGCGATGAGCTCTTCGTCCACTTCACGGGGATCAAGGGCCAGGGTTTCCGGACCCTCCGCGAAGGCCAGGCGGTCCAGTTCGACATCGAGCAGGACCCCAAGGGCCCCAGGGCGGTCAATGTCGTCCCGCTAGACTGACCAGACTAAGCTGAAGCTTGCCCGAAAGCGGATGGGAGGCCCCATGACATGAGCTCATGTCATGGGGCCTCTGCTTTTCTTTTCCCCTCGCCAGGCCGGCGGGAGCCGCGCCGGTTGCATCGGAGCCCGAAGGCTGGTAAGATCGCAACGAAAGGGGAGATGTTGAGAGCGCTCTTCCGCAGTGCTCGAAGGGATTTCGTCCGGGGCCTCTGGGTCACCCTCCCGATCCTCGCGACTATTTATATCCTTTGGCTCATCTACCGCTTCTTCCTCCGCCTGACCGATGCCACCCTTGGGGCCTTCCTCACGGGCCTTTGGGGGAAGCACTGGTGGGTCTCGCTCGCTGAATTCTCGCTCACGATCGTCGCCACCGTAGCCCTCATCTGGCTTTTGGGGTTCATGACACGGCACTACGCCGGGCGGGCCCTCCACCGCTACCTCGAGCGGCTCCTCCAGCGGCTCCCCTTGATCAACCAGGCCTATGGGATCACGAAGCAAGTGACGAACGCGCTCTTTCGGGCTGATGTCCCGGCCTTCAAGAAGGTCGTCTTAGTCCAATACCCCCGGAAGGGGGTCTATACCCTCGGGTTCATCACCCAAGAGGAGACGGGGAAGCTGGGCGAAGCCCTGGGGGACGAGCTGGTCACCGTTTATGCCCCGACCTCCCCGAACCCCTTCTCCGGGTGGGTCCTGTTCATCCCCAAGGAGGAGGTGATCTACACTAAGGTGAGCGTCGAGGAGGGGCTCAGGCTGGTCATCTCCGGAGGGGTGATCGTCCCCGGGCTGGAGCTGGAAGAGGAAGAAGGGCCCCCGGTGGGACGGCCGAGCTGGCTGGAGCGGCTATTCCGGCTCCGGCGGGGGAGGAAGGAGGTGGCCCGATTTGAGCCCGCTCCGCAAGGGGACTATAATGACCAAACAGGAGGGTGATCGGAAGATGATCTTCTGGGAGGAGAGCTGTGAGGGCGAGGGCCCTTGGATCTTCTCCTCTCTGAATGAGGAGGGGCAGCGGGAGCTGGCCTCGCTCCTCCGCCCGATCGAATATGACAAGGATGAGGTGATCTTCCAGGAGGGGGAGCTAGCCTTCGGGCTTTATATCGTCTGTCGGGGCCGGGTGAAGCTAGCGAAGCGCTCGAGCAAGGGGAAGCGGCAGATCCTCAAGCTGGTCGGGCCGGGCGAGCTTTTGGGGGAGAAGACGATGTTCGATCAGGAGACTTATACAGCCTACGCCAAGACGCTCGAGCCGACGAAGCTCTACTTCATCGAGCGGGGGGCGTTCCTCGACTTCCTCCGCCGCCACCCCCAGGTGGCGATCAACCTGATCGAGAAGCTGGCCCGGGAGTTGAAGAGCTTCCAGAACCGGCTCCTGGAGATCTCCTACGAGGGGAGCACTGAGCGACTGGCCCGGCTCCTCCTGAAGATCGGGGAGGTCTGCGGAGTCCCCGAGGGGGATCGCCTCTATCTTGGGATCGACCTCTCACGGGCCGAGCTGGCGGAGATGGCCGGGATCTCCACGGAGACGGCGATCCGGACCCTCTCCCGCCTGCGGGAGAGGGGGCTGGTGGAGCTCGTGGGGCATAAGATCTACATCCGCGATCGGGCCGGACTGGAGCGGCTGGCTGAGCCGACCCTTTCCTCCGTCTCGGAGGGCTCTTGATCTGACCCAGATCTCCCGCCCGGCTGACCCGGGTCATGGCAGCTCGAGCGAAGCCCGCTGAGACTCCATTTGAGGGGGTCAGGGTGCACGAATACTCTGTCGCGGAAGAGCTCGTCCGGGCGGTCCTGGCCCAGTTGGCCGAGCGGGGCCTGGCGGGGGAGAAGGTCGAAGAGGTCCACCTGCGGAAGGGCGAGCTCCGCCTCCTCTCGGATGAGGCCCTGAAGCAGGCTTATGAGATCCTCACCCTCTCAACCCCGCTTGAAGGCTCCAAATTGGTCTTGGAGGAGGTCAAGGCCCTCGTCTCCTGCCAGAGCTGCGGCTACCGCGGCCCAGTCGGCTACTGTGATGATCCCTCCTTCCACTTCCTCGCCCCGATCCTGGAGTGCCCCCGCTGCGGGGGCTTGGTGGAGCTGATCCACGGGCGGGAGCTCGAGCTGGTCCAATTGGTCCTCTCGGCCCCTGAGGAGGTCGGGAAGTGAAGGCCAAGGGGCTCATCCGGCAGAGGATCTCGGTCAAGGGGATCGTCCAGGGGGTCGGCTTCCGGCCGTTCGTCTACCGGATCGCGGTGGGGAATGGCCTCTCCGGGAGTGTGAAGAACCTCGGCGATGCCGGGGTCGAGATCATCGTCCAGGGCTCGCCGGACCAGATCAGGCGATTCCTCCAGGACCTGGAGGAGAGGAAGCCCCCGCTCGCTGAGATCGAAGAGCTACGGATCGAGGAACTCCCCCTCGACGGCCATGAGCTTGGCCCCTTCCGGATCGAGCGCTCCGGGGCCGGGGAGGGGAGCTCGGGGACGATCCCGCCGGATACGGCGATCTGTGCCGAATGCTTAGAGGATATTGAGGGCGAGGGCCGCTACCGCGGCTATTGGGCCACCTCCTGCACGAATTGCGGCCCGCGGTTCACCACGATCCGGGCCCTCCCCTACGATCGCGAGCGGACCTCCTTCGCGGAGTTCCCGATGTGCCCCGCTTGCATGAGGGAATACACCGACCCGCTCGATCGGCGCTATCATGCCCAGACGATCGCCTGCCCGGCCTGCGGCCCGCGGCTCTATTTCAATGGCTCACCCGAGGGCGATCCGATCCTCAAGGCCGCTTTAGCCCTTAAGGCTGGAAGGATCGTGGCCATCAAGGGGCTGGGGGGAACTCATCTAGCCTGCGATGCCACGAGTGAGGAGGTCGTCTCCCGTCTCCGCCAGAGGCTCGGCCGCCCGGCCCAGCCGTTCGCGCTGATGGCAACGGAGGTCCAGATCCCCCAGCTCGCCGAGGTCTCGCCGCAGGAATGGGAGATGCTCCGCTCCCCGAGGCGGCCGATCGTGGTCTTGAACAAGCGGCCCGGAGCGGAAGCCCAAGGGGCGCTCGCCCCCTCGGTCGCACCAGGCCTCCACAATGTCGGGATCATGCTCCCCTACACTGGGCTGCACTACCTGCTCTTTAATCATCTGGATTTCCCGTTGGTGATGACCTCGGCCAACATGCCCGGGAGGCCGATGCTCATCGAGAACCGGGAGATCCAGGGCCGCTTGGAGGGGATCGCGGACGACTTCCTCCTCCACGATCGGGAGATCGTCGCAAGGTGCGACGACTCCGTCCTCCGGCATAGCCTCGGCTGGAGGTTCATCAGGCGATCCAGGGGCTGGGTCCCCACCCCCCTCGAGCTGGACTTAGGGGAGGAGCCCCTCCTTGCCCTCGGCGCGGAGTTGAACAACGCCTTCACGCTCTACCTCGATGGGAGATGCTACCTCTCCCAGCACATCGGCCATGTCGATGATCTGGAGACCTTCCAATTCCTCCGGGAGGCCATCGCGCACCTGCTCTCGATCACCGGGGCGAGGCTCCCCCGCGTCCTGGCCTGCGACCTCCATCCACGGTTCCTCACGAGCCAGCTAGCCGGGGAGCTGGGGGAGAAGGTCATCCGCGTCCAGCATCACCATGCACACATCGCCGCTGTCCTGGGCGAGCACGGCCTGGAGCGAGCGGTCGGCATTGCCGCGGATGGGGTCGGCTACGGCACTGATGGCCGGATCTGGGGCGGAGAGGTCCTCCTCGCCGATCGGGCCGACTTCAAGAGGCTCGGGGGACTGAAGAGCGTCCCGATGGCCGGCGGGGACCTCGCAACCCGGTTCCCTGCGCGGATGGCCGCGGGCTTCCTCTTCGCCGCTGGACTGAGGGGCCCAAAGCTCAAACAGGCCCTAGAGAGCCATCTCCATTTCCGCAGCCCGCGAGAGCTCGACCTAGTGATGAGGCAGCTCGAGCGAAGGTTGAACCTCTTCTGGACTAGCAGCTCCGGGCGGTTCCTTGATGCGGTGAGCGCGCTCCTCGGGATCTGCTCTGAGCGGACCTACGAGGGCGAGCCGGCAATGAAGCTCGAGGCCGCAGCCCGCGGCGGGCAGGCCCTCGAGCTGGAGCTGCCCTTCACAATGGAAGGCGATCGCCCGGTCCTGGACACCCCTCGCCTCTTCCTGAGGCTGCTCGAGCTCAAAGAAGGGCATAGCGCAGCCGATCTGGCCGCGACGGCCCAGTGGGCCCTGGCCGCGGGGCTGGCGAGGCTGGCGATCGCGGCTGCTCGGGAGAATGGCCTTAAGGAGGTCGCGCTTGCCGGCGGGGTGGCCTACAACGAAGCGATTGTGAGCACCATCAAAGCTGAAGTAGAGCAAGCCGGTCTCAGGCTCTATGTGGGCGAGAAGGTCCCCTGCGGGGACGGAGGGGTCTCCTTCGGCCAGGCGGTCGTAGCCGGGACGAGGCTCCGACTCGGCCGGGCCTAGCCTGGGCTTAGGCTAGATTAGACCAAGAGCCTCCGCAGGGATAAGATCATTCTGGCAGCGAGCCGGACGAGCCTGATGTGGAAGGGCTCCCGAGGATCGAAAGGGCTGACCAAGATCGCGTAGAGCCCGAGCCGCTTCGCTCCCCAGATATCAGTGAAGAGGTTATCCCCGACCATTACTGCTTCCTCCGGCTTGAGGGCCATCTCGCGGAGGAGCTGGCGGAACCCCTGCCGCCGCGGCTTGCGGGCATCGAAATATATTGGATAGCCCTCGAGCCCGGCTCGGAGTCCCCCGCGCGTGAGCCCCTCATCATTGCTCAAGATCCCGATGAGGAGGCCCTTCGCTCGCAGCCGGTCGAGCAGCTCCAGGACCGCTCCATCCAACTCCTGTGCCCCGCGTGGCCCGAGAGTATTGTCCAGATCGAAGATGATCCCCCGCTTCCCCGCCGCCTTCAGCCTCGAGGGGTCCAGCTCGAAGATGGAGGCCAGCTCCTCATCCGGGAAGAGCCTGGCGAATCTCGCCGATCGCCGCATACTCCTTCAATTCCTCCAAGAGGCGCTCGACCTCCTCCTCGAACCCCGGGCCGACGAGGAGCCGGAAGAAGGTCCGCCCGTCGATGACCTCATAGTCACGAGAAAGCATGGCAAGCCCGTCATACCCCTCGATGACCGCCCCTAGGAAGTGGATCTCCCGCTCTTCTAGCTCAACGAGAAGCGTGCGCATCCAGCACCTTCTCCGTAAAGCGGCGGAGGGCCGCTTCCGGCTCGACCCCCAGCTCCCGCGCCAGGGCCACAACGCGGAAGAGGAGCGCCCCGATCCCCTCTTCAGGGTCACCTGGGCCGAGGAACGACCTTAACTCATCGCCCTGCATCTGGACCTTTTCTTGATCTTGGCCCAAGTCGGCCAGGTAGTCCTGGGCTTTCCACGCGGCAACGAGTGCCGGGAGATGCGGATCCAGAGGCCGCCTCCCTTCAGCGCGCTTGATCTTCTCCCATTGGGCACGGACCTCTTGGGGGCTTTCAACCCTCTCTCCTCCGAAGACATGGGGGTGGCGGCGGACCAGCTTCTCATTCAGGCTCGCGATCACATCCTCGATGGTGAACTCCCCGGCCTCGCGCGCGATCTGGGCTTGGAAGACGATGTGCAGGAGAAGATCGCCCAGCTCGTCCTTGAGCGCCTCAGGGTCGCCACTCTCGATCGCGGCAATCGCCTCGTAAGCCTCCTCGAGGAGCATCCCCTTCAGGGAGGCATGGGTCTGGGCCCGATCCCAAGGACAGCCCTCCGGCGCGGGCGAGCGCAGGCGGGCCACCAGCTCGACGAGCCTAGCGAAGCCCTCCATGACATGATTACTGTTCAGGCGCGGTGACCTCCGCCTTGAGCTTGGCGACCTCCTCAGCCCTCCAGGTCGGGTTCTCCTTCTCCAAGCGGTCCAGTTGCTCCTTGGCCTTCTCCTTCTTCCCCTGCTTCAAGTAGAGCTTGGCCATCTCCAGGAGCGCCTCCAGGCCGTCCTCGCCGAGCTTATTCCCTGCCCCGACGAGCTTCTCCTCAGCCTCGAGGACCTTCTGGTAGAGGAGGAGCCGCTTCGTGTCGTCCGTGGTCAGCGCGAGCGCCCCCTTATAGGCCCTCTTAGCGTTGGCATAATCCTCCTTGGCCATGTAGCACTCGGCCAGGCCCTGCTGGGCATCGAACGAGTCGGGCTGACGCTTGAGCAGCTCCTGGTAGTGGGCAATGGCCTTGTCATAAGCCCGATCGCGCTGGTAAGTCTTGGCCAGGTCGAATCGTGTCCCCGTATCCTCGGGGTCGAGGGCCAAGATCCGCTCGCCCAGCTCCTCCCGGAGCTGAGTCCGATACTGGCTCCGCTTGAAGCCCTCCTTGTAGTCTGACAGGGCCTTCTCCGTCAGCCCCTCGGCCCGATGGACATCCCCCAAGCCGAGATAGGCATCGGCGACATAGTAGGACTGGCCCTTGATAACGGCCTCGAAGGCCTCCCCGGCCTCCTTGAGCTTCCCGGCCCGGAGGAGGGCCGTCCCGAGCTTGACCTGGAGCTCGGGCTTCAGCCCAGCGACCTGGAGGACCTTCTTGTAGTAATCCGCTGCCTCAGCGAACCGCTCGGTGCTCGAGAGGAGGTCGCCCATCAGTGTCAGGGCCTGCTGATCCTCCGGGCTTGCTTCCAGGACCTTGGCTAGGAGCCCCTCGGCCTTGGAGTAGTCCTGCTTCGCAATATAGGCCTGGGCGAGCTTGGTCTGGACCTGCTTCAGCCTCTCCCGGTCAGTGATGAGGGCCAGGGCCTGCTCATACTTGGCGGCCGCCTCATCGTAGCTCTTCTTCTCGAGCTTAATGTCGCCGTAGAGGATGAGGGCCCCGAGATGGTCGGGCTTCAGCTCGATCGTCCGGTCCAGTTGCTTCAGCGCCTCATCAGCCCGCCCGTTGTCCTTGAGGAACTGCCCATAGCGGTAGTGGAGCTCAGGGTTCCCCTCATCGTAATTGAGCAGCTCTTGGAAGAGCTCCTCCTCTCCTCCGGCGGCGTCGAGGGTCTTGTAAAGGTTCGCGAGGACCTTCTGGCGGTAGTTAGCCACCTCTTCTGCCACGGCCTTCAGGGCCGCCTCGTCCGGCTGGGGTGCCTCCTCAAGCTCCTTCTTTCTCCTCTCGGCCTCCTGGAGCTTCTCCTCATAGAGCCGAGCAATGTAGTAGGGGAGGTAGAGGTCCTTCTCCTTCCCTTCCGCGGCCAGCTTCTCGTAGGCCGCGAGGGCCTGGTCCTTATCCTTCTCCTCGAGCATGTAGGCCGCGAGGAGGGGGAGCTCGATCTTCACCTCGGCGGCGGCACGGACCTGCTGATACCATTCCTTGAACTGCTCCTCTCCCTTCTCCGAGATGTAAGCGCTTCGGACCTGGTCCTTGACCTCCTCGAAGGTCGTGGCCGGCTTGCGGTCCTCGAGCTTGATGATGTGGAACCCATATTGCGAGCGGACGGGCTCGCTCACCTGGCCCGGCTGGAGGGCGAAGGCCGCCTCCTCGAACTCCTTGACCATCTGGCCCCGCTGGAACCAGCCGAGGTCCCCGCCCTTTTGGGCCGTCCCCTCGTCCTCAGAATACTTCTTCGCCAGCTCCGCGAAGTCCCCGCCAGCATCGAGCTGCTTCTTGACCTCCTCAATCCGTGCCCGGGCCTTGGCCACCTCCTCCGCGGGTGCGTCCTGAGCCACCTTGATCAGGATGTGCCGAGCCCGGATCATCTCCGGCTTGGCGAACTGGGGCTTGTTCTCCTCGAAGTAATTGCGGAGCTCCTCATCGCTCGGGGAGAGGGCCTTGACCACCGCGGCCCGGAGCTTCTCGTCCTGGAGCTGCTTGATCAGCGTATCCTTGTGCTTCTCGATCTCCTTGCGGATATCCTTCTTGAAATCATCGAGGGTCTTACCCTCCTGGGCCAGGCGGTCACGCAGCTCATCCTCGCTCATCTGATAGTAGGAGAGGATCGAGCTGAGCTGGCGCTCGACCTCCTTGGCCAGGGCCGCTTCATACTCGCCCTTGGAGACAGTGATCCCCCGCTTCCTCGCCTCCTGGTCGAGGAGGACCCGGCGGATGAGGTCCTGGAGGACCCCCGCCTTGAGCCGGAGCTGGTAGACCGCCCCTGAGGCCCCCTGGAGCTGGAGGTCGAAGCTCCCCAGCCCGCTCCGGCTATAGATCTGCCGGTAGTAGTCCAGCAAGTTGTTGTATTGCTCATTGAACTGGCCCTGGGTGACCTTCTCACCGTTCACTAAGAGGGCCGTCTGGCGGCTCTCCGGGCTCCCCTGGCGGGCGATGTTGAACTTCCCAGGGGTGAAGATGACCAACGCCCCGAGGAGGAAGCTGATCGCGATCGCCCAGATCACAAACTTCCCATACTTCTCCATTAAGCGCCTCATCTTGAGCCTCCTCAAGCGGATAATACGCTCGCGGCCCCGCTCCTGTCAACCGCGATGTAGCACAAGCTGGCTAGCTATTATAGGGTGACATCGGTCGTCTTCTCGAAATTAGGCCCGGCCTCGCCTCCCCCTGCCGCTTTCGCTTCCGGCTCGCTCGAGGGGCTGGGGGCCTGAGCTTGAGCTTGGGCCGAAGCGAGCTTGAGGTTGGAGATGGGATTCCTCGGCCGGACCTCTAGTTTGATCGCGGTCCGCTCCTGCCCCTCGATCTCCACCTCGACGAAGCTCGGGACGGTGATGAGGTCGATCCCCGAGGGGGCGATGTAACCCCGAGCGATAGCAATGGCCTTGATCGCCTGGTTGACAGCCTTGGGGCCGATCACCTGGATCTCGGCCTTCCCTTGGCTCCGGATCGTGTTCGCCAGCGCACCGGCGGTGGCGCTCGGATTCGAATGGGACGAGACTTTCAGGACTGCCATCTTCACCTCCTCTAGCCTATGGCCTATTTCGCGATCTGGACAAATTGGGTCTCGCGGATCACATTCACCTTGATCTCACCGGGGTAGTCCAACTCCTGCTCGATCGTCCGGGCGATCTCATATGATAGCCTCGCCGCCAGCTCGTCGTCGACCTCCTCCGGCTTGACGATCACCCTTACCTCCCTTCCGGCCTGGATGGCATAAGCCTCGGCCACACCGGGGAAGGAGGTGCAGATCTCCTCCAGCTCCTGGAGCCGCTGGATGTAGGCCTCGAAGGTCTCCTGACGGGCCCCAGGTCTGGCCGCGGAGAGGGCATCGGCCGCTTGGAGGAGGATCGCCAGGACCGACTGGGGCTCGACCTCCCCGTTGTGGGCAGCGATCGCGTGGACTATCGCCTCGCTCTCGCCGTAGCGACGAGCTAGGTCGGCGCTAATGAGGGAGTGCGAGCCCTCGACCTTGTGGTCCACGGCCTTCCCGATGTCGTGGAGGATGCCGGCCCGCTTGGCTGGCTTGGGGTCGAGCCCGAGCTCCGCGGCCAGCATCCCCGCGATATAGGCCACCTCCAGGGAGTGCTGGAGCTGGTTCTGGCCGTAGCTCATCCGGTAGTTAAGCCGCCCGATCAGCATCACCAGCTCGGGGTGAATGTTGTCGATCCCGAGCTCGAAGATCGCCTTCTGGCCCAGCTCGCGGATGTGCTCGATCACCCTCTGCTGGGCCCGCTCGACCTGCTTCTTGATCTGGGCCGGATGGATCCGGCCGTCCTCGATCAACTTCTCCATCGCCAGCCGGGCGATCTCCCGCCTCAGGGGGTTAAAGGAGGAGAGGACGACCGTGTCCGGCGTATCGTCCACTAGGACCTCAACCCCGGTGAGGGCCTCGAACGCCCGGATGTTCCGCCCCTCCCGCCCGATGATCCGCCCCTTGTAGTCGTCACTGGGGAGGGGGACGGAGCTGAAGGTCGTCTCCTCCACCTCCTCCGCGGCATAGCGCTGGATCGCCGTGGCGATGATCTTGCGTGCCTCCTGCTCCGCCTCAGCCTCGAGCTGCTCCCGCCGCCGCTTCAGCCACTTGGCGAAGGCCCTCTCAGCCTCGGCCTCCATCATGTGCAATAGCTCCTCGCGGGCCTCCTCTCGGGAGAGCCCGGCGATCCGCTCCAGGGACTGCTGCTCCTCGGCCAGGAGCTTCTGGCCCCGCTCTGCCAGCTCCGCGAGCCGCCGGATCTCCTCCTTGAGGGCCGCATCGAGTCGCTCGAGCTGCTCCCCCTTCTCTTCGAGCCGCTCCTCCCGCTTGAGGAGCCTGGCCTCTAGGAGCTCGAGCTTCTCCTCCCGCTTCTTCACCTCCCGCTCGAGCTCCTCTCGCCGCCTCTGGAGCTCCTCTTGAGCCTTGAGGAGCGCCTCCTGGCGGAGCTGCTCCGCTTCCTCCCGCGCTGCGGCGACGATATCCGCGGCTCGGCGCTCTTCGCGGGCCAACTGATGAGAAAGATGGCCCCGCCCCAGGAAGTAGCCCGAAAGGAGCGCCAAGATTATCCCACCGATTATGTATCCCCACCACATTGTCTTAACCTCTCTTCAATCTCCGAAAAGATCCGACGGTAAGAGGCCAACTGCTCCGTAAGCCTCCGGGCTAGGCCCTCCAACTCCTCCGGGGGGAGCGCCTCGAGCCGGGCGGCGAACTCCCGGCTCCTTAAAAGAAGCCGCTCCGCCCAGGCACGGAGCTCGGGGAAGCCAGTCCCGAGGGGAATGAGGCCCAGTGCCCGGTCGAGCCAACCGAACCCTTCAATCAGCTCCGGGACCGTCTCCGGCTTGAGCCCGAGCCGCTCGAGCCGTGCGAGCTCCTCGAGGCCTCGCTTGACGACTTCCCCGACCAGCTCGCGCGGGCTCAGGGAGAAGAGCGCGATCTCCCCATCCCCGAACTCGGAGATCGGCCGAGCCTCTAGCTCATCTAGGAGCGCTTGGGAGACGGTCTCGCCATTGAGCTGGAGCTCGACGAGGACCCGGGGCTTGAGGAGGGCCCGCACATGAGCGATCAGCTCGGCGAAGGTGAGCCCTCCATCTACCTCCAGGTCCTCTCCATCCAATTTCACGATCATCGCGACCGACTGCCGCATCACCGACCTCTCGATGCTTCTGGCTTGAGGCCAAACTCGATTCGATTATAGAGGAGGATGGGTGGGAGATCAATCCTCGCCTGCGCCGCGCAGGTCAGCCCTTGAGGCGAGGAGCGCCGGGAGGAAGGTGAGGCTGAAGATGGTGTTGAACCCCAGGCCGAGGAGGGCTGCCTCCCCGAGGAGCCGGAGGCCCGGGGTCCGAGCGAGCAGGAGGGCCCCGAAGGAAACCAGGGTCGTCGAGGAGGTGATGAAGATGGCGAGGGCCGTGGAGGCGAGGGCCTCCGGGGTCTTCCGGCGCTCGAGGTAGCCGTGGATGATGTGGACCCCGTTATCGACCCCCAGGCCGATGAGGAGCGGAGAGATGAGGATGTTGGTGAAGTTGAACTCCATCCCCAGAAGCCGCATCCCCCCGAGCATCCAGAGGTAGCCGAGGACAAGGGGGAGGAGGGCCAAAAGGGCATAATGGCGCATCCCGCGTCGGCGGAAGTCCCACAAGAGGATGGCGAGCATCAAGGCCGCGGAGATGGCCGTGGTTACCCAGAAGTCCCGCTTCATGTAGTGTTCGAGTCGGTCCTGGATCATCGCCGCCCCGAAGTAGGCCCGGCTGAACTGCGAAGCCTCCTTGATGAAGCTTCGGTAGTATTCCGGCTGATAGATCCTGCTATCGACCTTGGCGTAGATGATGAACTCCCCTTTCGGGGTCTTGAACCACTCCTGGAGGAAGGCCTGGGCGAGGGCGAAGGGGTCCCCGCTCGGGAAGGTCTCCTCCAGCTTCGCGGCGAGCCGGGCGAGCTCCCCTTCGAGTGAGGCGATGGCGGCCGTGAGGCTCTCCGGGTCGGCCTTCTCGAGGGAGCTGATCAGCTCCAATAGCCCTTGGATGAGGGCGCTCACTTCCCTGGCGAGCTCGCCCTGCCCGGAGAGGGTAGCCAGGGCCTGGAGCGAGCTGAGGTTTACGACCAGCCGCTGGGCCTCCTGCTGGATCTTTGCTCTCTCGCTGAGATTGGCCCGGACTAGCTCTAACTGCTCCTGCCCCGCTTCGATCCCCACGCTTAAGGAGAGCCCTCCCACCTGCTCTTGAAGCTCCGGGGTGAGGTAGCTCGCGAGCGAGTCGACGCTCTGGACCAGGGCCATTCGCCGGAGCCCCGAGGTGATCCGCTCCAGCTCGGCCTCATCCTTGGCGAAGAAGATGAAGTAGTCCCCTAGCTTCAGTTGCTCCAGGTTGAACCCCTTCTCTTGGATCTCCTGGCGGACGAGCTGGCTCGCCATCCTCTGGGGGAGGAGCTCCTGGGAGACGAACTGGAATCGGATGCGCGAGGCGGGGAAGACCAGGGCCAAGGAGAGGACGATGGTAGCCAAGATGATCGGCCATCTCCGGCGGGAGACCCAGGGGATGAGGCGGTCGAGCTTGAGCTGGAAGCGGTGGCGGCCGCGGAAGGTCCGGCGGAAGACGAAGTGAGAGAGGACGATCAAGCTGGGGAGGAGGAAGATGGTCAGGGCGAGGGTCAGGAGGATCCCGAAGCTGAAGACGATCCCCATCTCGAAGATCCCCCTCGAGCGGCCGAAGAGGAGGGTGAGGATCGCCACGGTGGTGGTGACCCCGCCGATGAGGGTCGGGAGCCCCTTGGAAAGGAGGGTCTCCTTCAGGGCCGGGCCGATCCGGAGCTTACTCTTCCGCTCCTCGATGTAGCGGGCGACGAGGTGGACCCCGTAGTCGCCCCAGCCGAGGATCTGGGAGGGGAGGAGGGAGGTGATCAGGTTCAGCCCGCCGGTGACGAGCTTGGCCCAGGCGAGAGTGAAGAGCATCGCTACGAAGAGGGGGATCGTGATCAATACGGGGAAGAGGGCCCCACCGAGGGTCAGGAGATAGATGACCGCGAGGCCGAGGGTGGCGATCAGGGCCGTATAGCTCATATCGCGCTTGATCAATTGGTCGCTCTCCGCTGTGAAGGCATAGGAGCCGGTCAGCCCGACGCGGAAAGCCTCCCTAAGCCCGGCCGCGGTGACGGCCTCCTCTACCAGGCGAACGACCCTGCGGCAATAGGCCACTCCCCCGGCTTGAGAGGAGAGGCGCGGGCGGGCGCTCACCAGGATCGCCGTCTTATCGGATGAGAGGAAGACCTGCCCTTGGGCCTCCCGGCGGAGGGCCTCGAGGGCCCCGATCAGCCCGGCAATGTCCTGCTCTAAGCCCTCTGGCTCACCGAGGAGGGCGAGGGTCTGCTGGACCCCGCGGGTGAGCCCCCGAAGGGCGGAAAGCCCTGCAACTAGCTTCTCCGGATCGAGCCCCCCGCTCCCGCTCGAGCTCGAGCCGCCCTCTCCACCCCTGGTTAGAGCCCCCTCCAGGGCCTCATTGGCCCCGCTATAGACCGCGCTCAGCCGCTCCTCACCGCTGACGCTGAGGCCGAGGGCCTCGGCCTCGCTGCCAATCGGGCCTGGGAGACGGGCCTCGATCCGCTCGACATAGCCGAGGAGCTCCTGGAGCCGCTCCCGCCCGCCGGTGAGGACCATCAGCTCCGGGAGGGCCACCTCGGGCCGGTCGCTCGCCGCGACGATCTCCGGGCTCTCCTTGAGGTGGGCGATCAGCCGGGAGGAGGCCTCTAGGAGGAGCCGCTCCCGTTCGGCCTCATCCTCTGGGGGCTCACGCAGCTCAATGAGGATCTGAAGGTAGTCGATCCGCTCGAGCGCCTCCTGGCTCTCCTTGAACCGGGCGATCAGCTCGTCTTGTTGGGGGAGGAGGTCGAGGAAGGAGCTGCGGACCTCAAGGGAGGAGATAACGAAGGTGTAAAGGAGAGCGAGGGCCGCGATCAGGGCCGTTCCGCCGAGGACCCACCAGGCCCGATAGCGGGAGAGCCGATAGGCAAAGAGGAAGAAGCGCTCGATCATTACCGCGCATCCCTGGCCTTCAGCTCCGCTGCAGTCACTTCGATATCGTAGCCGGTGAGCTTGGCCGTGAGCCGGGCATTCTGGCCGTTCTTCCC
This sequence comes from Candidatus Acetothermia bacterium, assembly GCA_028275195.1. Classification (GTDB taxonomy): domain Bacteria; phylum Bipolaricaulota; class Bipolaricaulia; order RBG-16-55-9; family JANLFV01; genus JANLFV01. Next base: position 1,325 of record JAPWVC010000006.1, on the reverse strand, counting down.
GATCGCGAGGGAGAGCTCTTCCTCGCGGACAGTCACACGCGCCTTCCTCTCTTGTTCGTTAATCTCTATGTCCAAGACCTGGGCCGGCTCGAGGCAGGCCTTGATCAGCTCGCGCACATCCGGGCTCCAGCGGATGACATCGATCTTCTCGCCGTTCAGCTCACGGACTACCGCCCGGACCCGCGCCCCGTTCGGGCCGACGCAGGTCCCGACAGGGTCGATCTCCGGGGAGATCGAGGAGACGGCCACTTTGGCCCGAACCCCGGGCTCGCGGGCCACGGCCTCGATCTTCACCAGGCCTTGGCCGATCTCGGGGACCTCCAGCTCGAGGAGCCGCTCGACGAACTTGGGATGGGCGCGGGAGACGAGGATCCGCGGGTCGCCTTGGGTCTTCTCGACTCGGTAGAGGTAGACCCGGAGTTGCTCCCCCGGGCGGTAGCGCTCGCCAGGGATCCGCTCCTCCTCGGCCAGGAGGGCCTCGGCCCGCCCGAGGTTGAGCCAGACCTTCCCCCCCTCGAAGCGGTGGACCGCCCCACTGATCAGCTCGCCCACCTTCGGGGCATACCGCTCGTAGATGATCTCCCTCCGGCGGCGGAGGATCTCCTGGCGGATCGTCTCCTCTGCCCGACGGGCCGCGATCCGTCCGAAGTCGCTGATATTGAGCTCGACCTCCTTCCCATCGGCGATAATCTTGATGTCCCCGGAGCTCTTGTCGATCTCGACCTGGAGCTCCTTGACGCCCTCGTGCTCCGTGCGATAGGCTACCTCGATCCCCTTCGCCACGATGGCATAGAGCTCGTCCCGCTCGATCCCCTCTTCCTTGGCGATCTCTTCCAAAGCCTCTAGGAATTCGACATTCATCGGACCAATCGCGCCTCGACTCCTCTCTGTTAGTTAAAGACTACACTAGGGCAGGGATCATTTTCAACCGCCAGCCGCGGTTGAGCTTGAGCCAGCCCCAAGGAGAAGCTAGGATGAATCGCTGAGGATGGAGAGCTTCATCGTCGCCGAAGAGGCGAAGGGTGAGCGGCTCGACCGCTTCTTAGCAGAGCGGACCGGCCTCTCCCGGGCCGAGGTCCAGCGGCTGATTAGGGCGGGCCTCGTCCGGGTCGGGGGCCGGACGGCCAAGCCGAGCTATCTTCTCAAGCCCGGGGAGTATGTGGAGCTCGAGCCTTCCACAGCCCGTCTGGGCTTGTCTCAGCCCCAGCCCCAGCCGGAGGCCCTCCCCTTGAGAATCATTTATGAGGATGAGGACTTGATCGTTGTCGATAAGCCCGCCGGGCTGGTGACCCACCCCGCTCCGGGCCACCTTCAGGGGACCCTCC
>JAPWVC010000061.1 GCA_028275195.1 Candidatus Acetothermia bacterium | reverse complement strand
AAGGTCGGGGTGGAGCTCCACATCGGGTCAGCCACGCTCGTGCTCTCGTTCGAGTTCACGGGCGCGGTGATCACCGATGTCGCCGGAGCTTTGGAAAATTATGTCCGGAATGGGAACGATCCGGCCGACTCCCTGGCGGTCTATCAGGCCGTCACGCTCAGGCTCCAGCGGGATCGGAGCCTCCCGCAGGGGCTGGCGGCCTGGGTCTCAGGGGCTGTCACCCCGGAGGAGTTGAGCCGGATCGCACAGAACATTGCCGCGAGATTGGCGTCCAAAGGCTAAAAATAAGGTCCAAAGGAGTGACCAAGATGAAAAAGAGCCTGATCTTCCTGCTGCTCGTCGGAGGGCTGTTAGCCCTCATCGGAGGAGGCGGAGCCGTTCAGGGCCAAGGGACGAGCCCACTGGGGATCGTCCCCACCCCGAGCGAGCTCCAAGTGAGCATCTGGGTGGATAAGTCGGTCTATCAGCCCGGGGAGTATATCACCGTCCACTACTCAGTCAACCAGGCGGCTTACATCTACATCATCGACATCGACGCCGCCAACTATGCCCGGCTGATCTTCCCCAACCGCTACTCTCAGGATAACTATGTCGAGGCAGGAGTCCATACCCTCCCAGATAAGCCGACTTATCGGTTCGTCGTGGTCCCGCCCCTCGGGACGGAGTATCTCCAGATCATCGCCTCGACCCAGCCACTCCCCCTCGATGTCCAGGGGTTCCGCGAGGCCTTCCCGCTCTTGGGGACCGACCCGAGCCAGGTAGGGGCCCAGATCCAGGGGATCATCCCCGTCGGGGAGACGGCCACCGCTTGGACGAGCTTCCAGGTGGGATATGGCCCGCCACCACCGCCTCCACCTCCGCCACCGCCGTCGAATCGCCCGCCAGTCGCGAGCTTCACCTGGAACCCCTACTACCCCGTCGTCGGCCAGGCGGTCTTCTTCGACGCCTCGGCCTCCTATGACCCTGACGGCTGGATCACCACTTACCAGTGGGACTTCAATAACGACGGATTCATCGACGCCTGGGGCCGGACCGCCACTTATACCTTCTACACTGCCGGGGGCAAGCCGGTCACCCTCACGGTGATCGATAACGGTGGGGCCAGCTCCTCGACCACCCGGACTGTCTGGGTCCAGGGGTATGTGCCTCCACCCCCGCCACCGCCTCCGGTGCTGGCACCCGGGTTCTACATCAACATCGAGGCCGGGAACATCCTCCACATCACCGTCCAGGGGAGCTACACCTGGTGGACGAACCGTGGCTATCAGATCGACCTGGAGACCGACGGATGCTTCACGAGCGTCCGTCATGAGATCTCCGGCGGGGTCGTGCCCCTCGGGATCGTCCCCACGCCCGCGCCGCAGAGCACGCTCACCCTGAGCGGCTCCGTCAGCACGGGGAAGGTCGATTACTACATCACCCTCTCCTGCAACGCTACCAAGATCAAGTTCAAGCTCCAGCTCGACTGGGACGGCGATGGGGACCTCGACCTCCGGACCGATAACATCTACATCGGCCCCTCACGGCGGAATCCACCGTCCAACCCCTTCGTCCTCCACTTCCCCTCGGGGGCGCTCACCTGGGTCAGCGCACAGATCTGCTGGGTCCTGGTCGATCAGCCCGGCTTCCGGTTCATCATTTGCTTTACCTTCACGCCGTAGTCCGTAGTTTAGGGAAAGGGAGGGGGCCCACTCGGGCCCCCTCCCACTCAAGCTCAAGAAGGAGGAGAGATGAGAGTTTTGATCCTTTCAGCACTGCTAATCGGCCTCTCACTGGCCCTGATAGGCTGGACCGGGGGGGAGGCCCTCTTCAAGGCCGGGATCGGTGGGCTCACCTTCTACAAGGCGACCTTCCCACTGGCCCAGCCGGATATCGCCACGATCGCCGCGCGGGCCCAGGGGCTAGGCTTTTGGATCAGGGTCCAGGAGGGGCTCAATGTGGCCTACTTCCATGGGACCGAGCTCTGCACCTCCTGCACCCCGGCTGGTGAGGAGAGCTTCTTCAGCTTCCCTCAGCTCTATCTCGATGGCGAGCTCTTCCTCGTCCGACTGGACGAGGCCAACTACCGGATGGTCATCCGCCCCTCAGCGGAGGTCAGCGGGGCCTATGAGGTGATCTTCGGCCCGAAGGGCGGGATGGCCCCTCAGCCCCAGGCCATTGAGTCCGAGGCCTTGGGCTGGCTCCAGAAGCTGGGGATTGTCCAGACCTCTTCCCTTGAGTTCGCTGAAATGATCCCCCAGGAGAAGCCCCAGCCGCCCGCGGGGGTCCGGCTCGACCCGCCCCTCTATGCCTTAACTCTCGCGCCGGATTGGCATGAGTTCGCCCGGGAGAGAGGCTTCTCGTCCGCGCTCTCCGGCCTGAGGCTCAGGGTGATCATCGAGCTCTTCTCGCCCACGAACTTGCCCCAGGGCTACTATCTCCTGGTGGAGGCCCATTCCCAAGAGCTGGTCCGGGCCCAGGTCCCGGTGAGCGAGCTCGTGCGGCTGGCGAGCGATCAAGCGGTGAAGCTCGTCCGGCTCCCGTATGAGCCGCATGAGGCAGGAGCGGGAGGAGGGTAGGATGAGCAAGAGGATCTTCCGCTATGCCGTGGTGGCGCTCCTCCTAGCCCTCCTCATCTCGAGTGTAGCGCTCTCGAATGGGGGAGGCAAGCCGGAGAAGCATAACCCGAAGATCGATAGCATCCTCGAGCAGATCCTCCAGGCCGCGGCCGCGGGGCAGAGCGTCTCAGCGATGGAGGTAGCCGCGCGGACCGGAGTCCCGGCCCAGGGGAACTCGATCACGGTCGTCTTAGAGCTGGCCCCGCAGTTCCGCGGCCCGCTGGCCCAGACAGTCGTGGCCGCGGTCGGCCAGGCCGCCCCCGGGCTGATCGCCGCCAGCTCCCAAAGCTTCGTCAAGGTCCGGCTCCCGCTGAACCCGGCGGTCTTGACCATCGTCGATCTGTTCCTCCAGCACACGGGTATCGCTTACATCCGCCCGCCGGCGATCCCTCAGGCCCTGGCCGTGACGAGTGAAGGGGTCCAACTCACCGGCGCGGCGGCCTACCATGCCGGAGGTCTCAGAGGCCAGGGGGTCAAGATCGCGGTGATCGACCTCGGCTTCGCCGGGCTCTCCAGCGCCCAGGCCCGGGGCGAGCTCCCCCCTTCGGTCCAGAAGATCGACTATACCGGGACCGGGCTGGAGTCGGGGACGAGCCACGGGACGGCCGTAGCCGAGATCATCTACGATATGGCCCCCGAGGCCGAACTCTACCTGATGAAGATCGCTGACGAGGTCGACCTCGAGCGAGCCAAGGACGACTGCATCCGCTACGGGATACAGGTAATCAATCACTCGGTCGGCTGGTTCAACACCAACTTCTACGATGGCCGCGGGACGGTCGCGGAGATCGCGGCCGACGCCCGGAGTCGCGGGATCCTATGGATCAATGCCGCGGGGAACTATGCCCAGAAGCACTGGAAGGGCTTCCTCGCGGACAACGATCGCGACGGCTGGGGCGAGTTCTCCGGGAGCGATGAGGACCTGGACATCCCGGTCCGCGGCGGAGACTTGATCGGGCTATATCTGACCTGGAACGATTGGCCGGCCTCGGCCCAGGACTATGACCTCTACCTCTTCGATAGCTCCGGACGGCAGGTGGCCCTCTCTGACCGGCTCCAGACGGGGACGGAGAGGCCGATCGAGCAGCTCACTTACCGCGCCCCGAGCTCCGGGACCTACAAGATCAGGGTCAGGGCCTACCGTGTCAGCTCGCCGAAGGAGCTGGCGCTCTTCAGCTTGAACCACGACCTCGAGTATCCCGTCCCCCAGGGGAGCATCGTCGCCCCGGCCGATTCGGCCTCGGTGATCGCGGTAGGCGCGATCCACTACGCGAGCTGGACCACCGGCCCCGCCGAGCCCTATAGCTCTCAAGGCCCGACGGCCGATGGCCGGAGCAAGCCCGACATCATCGGCCCGGACCAGGTCCTGACCTCCACCTTGGGGAGGTTCATGGGGACCTCAGCGGCCGCGCCCCATGTGGCCGGCGCAGCGGCTCTCCTCATCTCGGAGAGCCCGGCGCTGAGTGCTGGCCAGATCGAGGCCCGGCTTAAGGCCCAGGCGATCGCGATGGGCTCACCCCTGATCTACGGGGCCGGTCGGCTCAACCTTGCGCCCCAAGTGATCCAACGGCCAGACTTGGTGATCACGGGGGTCGACTACTCCCCGCAAAATCCGACGATCGGGAGCCAGCTCACCTTCACCGTCCGGGTCCAGAACCAGGGGAGCGGCCCGGCCGGAAGCTTCGACATTGAGGTCCGCGATAGCCTTGGCCGGGAGAGCCAGGGCCTCAGCGGCCTCGGCCCAGGCGCGACGGCCACCGCGAGCTTCACGCGCCAGATCACCCAGGCGAGCGAGACCTACACCTTCACCGTCGATCCCGCAGGCCAGGTCGCGGAGACGAATGAGGCGAACAACACCTTCCAACTTCGGGTGACGGCCACCCAGCCGCCCCCGCCTCCGCCGACTAACCGCCCACCGGTCGCAAGCTTCACCTACAGCCCGAGCAGCCCTGGGGCGGGCCAGCCGGTGAGCTTCGATGGGACCGGCTCCTACGATCCCGATGGGCAGATCGTGAGCTACAGTTGGGACTTCAACTCCGACGGGCGGGCCGACGCGAGCGGCCCGACCGCAAGCTACACCTTCTCCGCCGCCGGCTCCTACAATGTCACCCTCACGGTCACTGATAACGGCGGACTGAGCGGGACCGCGACCAAGACCGTTCAGGTCCAGTCGGTCCTTCCTCCACCTCCACCGCCTCCGCCACCACCGGGGAGCCTGCCGACCGCGAACCTCTCGATCGACCGCGGCTGCGGCGCGAGCTATCAGCCTGGCGAGCGGATCACGGCCTCCTTCTCCGTGAGCGAATCGGCGACGGTGACACTATTCGACTTCACTACAGCCGGGAGGGTCGTGCAACTCCTCCGACGGAGCCTCGCCGCCGGCCAGTCGGGGAGTTTCTCCGGCCAGGTCGTCGGCCCCGCTGGAGTCGAGACCCTAGTGCTGTTCGCCCGGACGAGCTCGGGGACGGTCACCACAGCCGCTTGCAGCTTTACCATCGGCCAGCCTGGGGCCAGCGCCAGCCTGACCATCGACCGCGGGAGCGGTGGGAGCTACCGGCCGGGTGAGCGGATCACCTTCACCTACTCCGTGACCGAGCAGGCCGCGATCGTGCTCTACGATTTCGAGCCGACGGGGGTCCTCAAGCGCTATAGTTTGGGCTGGGTCCAAGCAGGCCAGAGTCGGAGCTTCACCGCCACGATCGTCGGCCCCTCCGGGGTCGAGACGGCGGTCTTGATGGCCTATACCCGCTCGGGGAAGGTCCTGACCGCCGCGGTGAGCTTCAAGGTCGTGCCGTAAGGAGTGGGGCCTCCGGGGGATCCATCCCCCGGAGGCCCTTTCGCCCTTCGTCCCCAAGGGGATTCGAACCCCTGTCCCCGGCTTGAAGGGCCGGCGTCCTAGACCTCTAGACGATGGGGACCAGTGCAACCGGGCCAGGTATGGCCGGCTTTCAATTGGGCCGTGCAGGACTCGAACCTGCGGCTCCCTGCTTAAAAGGCAGGTGCTCTGCCCCTGAGCTAACGGCCCGCGAGGAAATTATATCTTCCCCTCCTCCTTAGATCAAGGCACAGCTCGGCTCAAATCGCCTCGAGCCTGATCTCCGCCGAGCGGACATCCCTTCCAAGGGGGACGATCGCTACGGTCCGCTCCGCGCGGAGCCCGCCATAGGCCGAGGAGGTGAAGATCGTCAGGCACCGCCCTTCGAAGAGCCTCTCCGGGGCATCGGGCTGATGAGACCGGATGAGGAGGCTCTTCCCGAAGCGGGCCATCAGCCGCTCGAAGTAGCCCCGCCCGAACCGGCAAGGCCCCGTGGAGGGCGATGACCCCGTTTGGGGCCGTTACAACCAGCGGGAGCTTCGCTAAGGTCGTGGCGTAGGCCCGCTCCTCTTCGGGGCTCAATCCAAGCCAGAAGTCCGCCGGAGTGAATTGGGCGAAGCCCCAGCCCTCGTGGTTCCCCATCAGCAAGATCAGGTCCCGCGGATGGGCCAGCTTCTGCTCGAGCAAGAAGAGGAGGTTCTCCCGCGACTCCGGCCCGCGGTCGACATAGTCCCCGAGGAAGACCAGCTTTGTCCCCGGCTTGAGGTATCTGGAGATGACCCGCTCGCTCGCCTCGAGGTCACCGTGAGTGTCGCCGACGAAGACGACTCGCTCGAACGCACCTTTGCCCCCCAGCTCGATCAGCTTCGGCTCGGACTCGAAGAGCCGCCCGGCCTCCTCCAGGAGTTCAGCCTCTGGAAACATAAATTTGTGGGCTGCCGAGGACTCGAACCTCGAACCCCCCGGTTAAGAGCCGGATGCTCTGCCAGTTGAGCTAGCAGCCCCGTTGGAATGTTAGCGCACCATCGCTAGGCTGTCAAGCCCTCGCGGAGAAGCTCCTCTGGTAGCTTGCCTTGCAATTGCGGCCAATCGCCATTAGAATGGTCTTGGCATGGGCAGTCTCTTTAGCGAGAGGGGCTCTCAGCCCCAATCCCGGCAGCCGCTGGCCGAGCGGATGCGCCCGCGGACCCTGGAGGAGTTCGTGGGCCAAGAGCACCTCCTCGGGCCGGGGAAGGTCCTCCGGACCCTGATCGAGCAGAATGAGGTCCGCTCGCTAGTCCTCTGGGGCCCGCCGGGGACGGGGAAGACGACCCTGGGGATGATCATCGCCCGCTCCTTCGGCGCGGAGTTCGTCTACTTCAGCGCCACCCGCTCCTCGATCAAGGAGGTCCAGGAGGCCCTCGAGCGCTCCAGGAAGAAGTTCCGGGCCTATGGGACGAGGGACCTGATCTTCATCGACGAGCTCCATCGGTTCAATAAGGCCCAGCAGGCGGCCTTCCTCCCCTATGTGGAGGAAGGGAGCGTGATCCTCATCGGCGCGACCACGGAGAACCCCTCCTTCGAGATCATCTCCCCTCTGCTCTCCAGATCCCAGGTCTTCACCTTGAACCCCCTGAGCCCTGAGGAGATCAAGCTGATCCTCAAGCGGGCCCTGGCCGATGATGAGCGCGGGCTGGGCCGCCGAGGGCTAGAGTTGGCCCCTGAGGCCGAGGAGTTCATTGCCCAATACTCCGATGGCGATGCCCGGCGGGCGCTAAATATCTTGGAATTGGCCGCGGACATTGCCCCAGAGAGGACCCTCGATCTAGCGACGGTCCAGGAGGCGGCCCAGCGGCGGATCCCGATCTACGATAAGAGCGGTGAAGAGCACTATAACCTGATCTCCGCGCTCCACAAGAGCATCCGGAACTCCGACCCCGACGCGGCCCTCTATTGGCTGGCAAGGATGCTCGCCTCCGGGGAGGACCCACTCTACATCGCCCGGAGGATGGTCCGGATGGCCGCGGAGGACATCGGCTTGGCCGATCCCATGGCCTTGCAAGTGGCCGTGGCCGCGAAGGAGGCCTACGACTTCCTCGGCTCACCGGAGGGTGAGTTGGCCCTGGCCGAGGCAGCAGTTTATTTGGCAACTGCCCCGAAGAGCAATTCCGTTTATAGGGCCTACGATGCCGTCATGGA
>JAPWVC010000071.1 GCA_028275195.1 Candidatus Acetothermia bacterium | reverse complement strand
GAAAAGCGGCGAACGGATCATCTCCGGTGAGGAGGCGTTCTTCCTTCATGACACACATGGCTTCCACATTCAAATCGTCGAGGACATCGCTCGAGAGAGAGGATTTGCTGTTGATCGGGAGGGCTTCGAGCTGGAGATGGAACGGCAGAGGGAGCGGTCGGCCAGCAAGAGGGCGGTCGTCGGGGGCTTCGCCAGGGTCGTGGACAAGATCATCGAGGAAATGCCCTCCTTCGAGCTAGCCTTCTTAGGCTACAGACCGGGATGCGAGAACAAGCTCGACTCCGAGGAGGAGCTCTTCGATTTGGCAATCGCCGAGGACTCCAAGCTGACCGAGGTCCAGGCCCTCAAGGGAGGTGCCGAGGGCTACTTCCTCTTCAAGGAGTCGCCATTTTATGCTGAGGGCGGCGGCCAAGTGGGGGATCGTGGCCTCATCACGAACCTCAGCCGGCATGGTAGGGCCGAGGTCCTAAATGTCGAGAGATCTAGGGGAGGCGGGCCTCCTGGCGTGGCGCTGCACAAGGTCAGGGTCCTGGAAGGGGAGTTTGTGCGCGGCGACCGCTGCCGTCTTGAGGTCGATGCCGACCGGCGAAAGAAGATCATGCGCCATCACACGGCCACTCACCTCTTGCATGCTTCCCTCCGGAGGGTCCTGGGCTACAAGCAAGGGATCCAAGCGGGCTCGCTCGTCGCCCCGGAGGAGCTGAGGTTCGACTTCACCCACCTTGCCCCGCTCTCTGATGAGGAGATTAGCGAGGTCGAGCGGCTGATGAACGAGGCCGTCCTGGCGGACCTCCCGGTCACGATCTCTTACGAAACGCTGGAAGAGGCCAAAGCCAAGGGGGCAATGGCCCTCTTCGCCGAGGACTATCAGGGCAAGGAGAAGGTTCGAATGGTGACCGTCGGCGACCCGGGGGAGCCCTTCTCCCGGGAGCTCTGTGGCGGGACCCATGTCCGGCGGACGGGCGAGATCGGGCTGATCAAGATCATCTCCGAAGAGGGGATCGCCGCCGGGGTCCGCAGGATTCGGGCCGTGGCCGGGACGGAGGCCCTCAGGCTCCTGGGCGAGCAGAGTGCGGCCCTCGTGCAGGCAGCGGCCATGCTCAGGGCCTCGGAGAGGGAACTCTTGCCTAGGCTAGCACAGCTCCTTGAGGAGCGGAAGAGGCTCGAGCGGGAATTGAAGGCCTTGCGAGGCCAGCTCCTCTCTTATCGCCGGGACGAACTCCTCCACCAGGCCGAGCTGCTCAAGGGATTCGCGGTCCTCACCGCCCGGGTCGACCTTCCACCTGAGGAGTTAAAGCAACTGACCGACCTTCTGGAAGAGGGGCTGAGGCCAGGGATTGTCCTCCTCGGCGCGTCGCACGATCGTGGTCGGGCGGTCTTAGTCTGCAAAGTGAGCGACTCCTTAACAAGCCGGTTCCACGCCGGGGAGATCATCAGGGAGGTCGCAAAAGCTGTCGGAGGAAGCGGCAGCGGGAGCCCGCGGTTCGCCCAGGGCGGAGGGCCCCAGTTGGAGCGGCTCCCTCAAGCCCTAGAAGAGGGGCGCAAGCTGATCAAAGCCAAAGCCTAGACCGGCAGAGCTCCTATTCCGCGCTCGCCCTGCCGGCCTAGGGCTCTAATCTTGCTAAACTAATAATTCTCCTCTTCTTCCTCCTCTTCGCACTCGCATTCGTCCAGGGGCCGGCCGCACTCCTCGCAGATCTCCTCTTCTTCTTCCAGCTCCTTGCGCGACTTCTTCGGCGGCATGAATCCGCATCCGCAGGTCTTACACATCTTGCTCACCTCCCTCGAGCGATTGCCCCATTATAGCACAAACTGCCAAGGTCAGAATAGCAGCGCAGCGGCCACTAGCTGGACTAGGCAAGCTTAGAGGCGCTTCCCCCAGGGCAGCCTTTCATGTAGAATCGAGCGAGGTGGTAAGACGATGAAGAAGAGCTTGGCTATAGCCTTTATCCTCTCGGCCCTCATGGTCTACTTCGGGGTCTGGGGGCCCACAAGCGGGGCTCCCTCCCGTGCTCAGAGCCTCTTGCTCCCGACCGAGGTGATGGTCCTCTTCCCCGGCGAGCCGGGCTTTTCCGAGCGAGCCCAGGAGTTCGAGGAGCGGACCGGCCTTGCTCCTGGGCCGGGGCTGGCAGTGGAGTTCGCTAAAGGCGTCCCGATTGGAGAGATCCGCTCCTCCACCGGCTTGGTCGGGACCATCTTCAAGGAGACCCTCAACCTCCCCGCACTGGCATTGGGGCAGATCACGCACATCATCTACGGGGCGATCACGGCCCCTGAGGGGGCCATCCTCCGCGGGAGGCCCTTCTCCGGGACCTACGGGATCGTCGTCTATGGCTCTCCGACGGTCATCGCCCTCGTGGCGCTCCACACTGGGCAAGAGCCGGGCGAGCTGGTGGCCTTTGTCCTCACCCCGGGCACGCTCTTCCTCCCGCCAACGGCCGTGATGGACCTCCTCTTCCGGCTCATCACCGTCCCGAGCCCCCAGCCGGCCGGGCCTTTTACCGTCCCGGGGTCATTCTTCGGGTTCAGCCTCTCGCTCAACTGCGAGAAGCTCCCCTCTCAGCGAGAGGTCGACCTCCCCGTCGGCTCAGGCGGGACGGTCATCGAGCTCCCCGGCGCATTTATGGTGAAGGAGGCCGGCCTGGGGAGCTTGGGAGTGACCTCCCTCGGCCCGGCGCTCATAGCCTTAGTGACCGCCCCGAACTACCTCTACCTAAATCTCGTCGCGGAGGGGAAGGAGGCCAAGGTTGCGGCCCCGGTCGGGCCGGGGTTCACCCTCTTGGTCCAGGCCGGTGGGGTGTCTGCGGAGCGGATTGCCTGCCTCGAGGCGGCCTACACTGTAGCCCCAAGCGGAGGCTACCGCCTCCAGGGGCGGGTCTATCACACCGATTGATGCTCAGGGCAAGAGTTCGAAGGCCAGGAAGAGGTTCACCTGCTCCTGGCTGAAGTTGTTGTCGCTCGCCAGGACTAGGGCATAGTGGCCATTAGGGAGCCTCGGCCCGAGGGCGATGGCCTCGATATTGTCGGGCTTGATCGGCAGCTCCGAGGATTCTCCGAGCGCCGAGAGCCTGAGAAGGAGCCGCTTCTCCACCGTCTTCCCGGTGAAGGGCCAAGGGAGGGCCTCAAGATTCCTGACATTATCGGCCCCAGCCAGGCGGACTAAGAAGAGCTTGATGTCATTCCCGACCCCCGCGGAGAAGGCTCGCTCGACGACCAGGAGGTCATACCGGGGGAGGAGGTGCTTCACATAGAGCATCGCCGAGACGCCGTTGTCGGCGTATCCGTCTTTCGGTGGGGCGAAGATCGGCTCGGTGAGGTAAGGGTATTCGGCCACGACCTTTGGGCTCTGGCCGCTCAAGTCATATTGGACGATCCGCACGATGGTCCCCTGCTCGACGGTCGCCAGAGGGCCGTCCTGGGCCAGGGCTTGTTCATTAACCACAAAGAGGCTCTTCCCGTCCGGGCTGAGGGCCAGTCCCTCGAAGGCCAGGTTCCGCCGCACCCCCTTCCCCTCGGAGGGGATGAACTTCTCTGGGATCGGGAGCTCACGGAGGAGTAAGCCATCTAAGGCGAACTCCCGGAGCCAAGGGCGGTTCTCCTGGTCTCGCTCGGAGGCGATGATGAGCGTCCCTTGGGAGGTTAGGACCACTTCCTCGGCATCGATCCCTTTCTCCGGGTAAGGCTGGACCCCGGCTGTGGCGAGATCGCTGTCGAGGAGGGTAGTAGCCAGGACTTGGATGGCCTCGATCCCTCGCTCGGCCAAAGCGACCCTGAGGGTATAAAACCTCCCTGCGGGCCCGGTCTCCCCTCGGTCATCGCTCACGGCATAATAGACATCCTTAGTCCGATCGTAGGCCAGCCCCGAAAGACCCCCAACAGGGACCGCCTCGAAGGTCCATTCCTCAGTGGGGATAGTATAGGCCCCGATCAGCTCGAGCCGGGGCCTTTGCCCCAGCCCCGAGGCCAGGGCCAACCCGAGCGCAAGCAGCCCTAGGGCTAGCAATACTACAGCTAGGATAGGCTTGGACAAGGGCGATTCACCTCTCCTCCTCGCCCCCTTGGGCCCGCCGGACGATCTCGGCGAAGACCACCGGGTCGAGCGAGGCCCCCCCGACGAGTGCTCCGTCTATCTCCTCTTGGGCCATCAGTGCGGCGATGTTCTCCGGCCTGACGCTCCCGCCATATTGGATCCGGACTGACTGGGCCGTGGCCTCATCATAAAGGTCGGCCACCAGCGCACGGATGAACTTGGCCCCTTCATTGGCATCCTCGGGCGAGGCCGTCTCGCCAGTCCCGATCGCCCAGACCGGTTCATAGGCGATCACCAGCCTTGCAACATCTCCTTTCGCCAGCCCAGCCAGATCGGCCCGGAGTTGGCCCTCTAGGACCGCTACGGTCTTTCCGGCTTGGCGCTCCTCCAGCCGCTCCCCGACGCATAAGATCGGGATCAGATCGTAGGCGAAGGCCCCCTTCAGCTTCAGGTTGATCAGCTCATCGCTCTCCTTGCAGTGCTCCCGCCGCTCGGAGTGGCCGATAATGACATAGCGGCAGCCTAGCTCTCTCAGCATCAGGGCCGAGACCTCGCCCGTGTAGGCCCCTTGGGCCTCATGCCAGGTGTCTTGGGCCGCGAGCTTAATCTGGGAGCCCTTGAGCTCCTCCGCCAGCGGGGCCAGGGCCGTGAACGGCGGGGCGAGGACGATCTCGACCCGGTCGAGCCCCTCGACGAGCGGGCGGAACCGCCGGACATAATCCCGAGCCTCAGCGACCAATTTATGCATCTTCCAGTTGGCGACCACGATCGGCTTGCGCATCTTCATCACCGGGCTCCGATTCTACCCACCCTGCCGGGCCGCGCCAAACTGTGTTCCTGGCTGTGACCGCTACCGCTTATTGCTTTCCCCGGCTCGGCCTCCTATCCTTAATAGGGATGCTCATCGAAGAGTCGGATATCTTGGTGATCGGGGCCGGGCATGCGGGGTGTGAGGCCGCCCTCGCCGCGGCCAGGATGGGGTTCGCCACCGCGCTAGTGACCATCAATTTGAGCGAGGTGGCCCGGGCCCCTTGCAATCCGGCGATCGGCGGGCCAGGGAAGAGCCAGCTCGTCCGAGAGGTCGACGCCCTCGGGGGAGAGATGGCGAAGAACACCGATCGCACGATGATCAATGTGCGGAGGCTCAACACCGGGAAGGGGCCGGCGATGCGGGCCATCCGGGCCCAGATCGATAAGGACCTCTACAAGCTGGAGATGAAGCGAGCACTCGAGCGGGAGCGGAACCTCCAGCTAGTCGAGGGCCTGGTAGAGGAGCTCACCCACTCCGGGAATAAGATCACAGGCGCGATCGCCCGGGAGGGGATCCACTTCAAGGCCCGGGCCGTGGTCTTGACCACGGGGACCTTCCTCAATGGGAAGGTCTATATCGGCGAGAGGGTCTATCCCGCGGGGCGGTCCGGTGAGCCACCCGCGCTCGGCTTATCCGAATCTTTGCGCAAACTGGGCTTCCAGCTCGGGCGGCTCAATACCGGGACAACCCCGAGGTTAAATAAGCACACCATTAACACCGCAGTCCTCGAGCGGCAGGACACCGCGGACGAGCCCCTGGCCTTCTCCTATGCTTCAGAGCCACGGGCCCTCCCCAAGGACTTCCCGGTCTACATCACCCGGACGACCGAGGAGACCCATCGGATCATTCGGGAGAATCTCCACCGCAACCCTGGGAAGAACGGGACCCTCGGCGGGGTCGGGCCGCGGTATTGCCCCTCGATCGAGACGAAGGTCCTAAGGTTCCCCGACCGTCCCTCGCATAAGGTCTTTCTGGAGCCGGAGGGGCGTTTCACCGAAGAGGTCTACATGCAGGGCTTCAACACCTCCTCCCCGCCGGAGGTCCAGGAGGCGATGGTCCGCTCCCTCCCCGGCCTGGAGGAGGCCAAGATCGAACGCTACGGCTATGACATCGACTATGACTTCGTTTTCCCCACGCAGCTCAAGCCCTCACTGGAGACCAAGGCCATCGAAGGGCTCTTCCTGGCCGGCCAGATCAACGGGACTACAGGCTATGAGGAGGCTGCGGCCCAGGGGCTTCTGGCCGGGATCAACGCCGCCCGTTATCTCCAGGGGAAGGAGCCGGTCATCCTCGGGCGGGCCGAGGCCTTCATCGGGGTCTTGGTCGACGACCTCGTGACTAAAGGGACCGACGAGCCCTATAGGATGCTCACCTCCCGAGCTGAATACCGGCTGCTCTTAAGGGAGGGGAACGCCGACCTGAGGCTGATGGCCCTCGGCCATGAGCTCGGCTTGATCCCGGAGGAGCAGTATGAGCGGATGCTCGAACGGAAGAGGCTCATCTCCGAGGAGCTGGCTCGCCTCCGGCGGACCTGGGTCAAGCTCGATGGGAAACTCCCCTTCGTCAAGGAGGACTCTCAGAACCTCTACCAGCTCCTCAAGCGCCCGGAGTTAAGCTATAAGGAGTTAGCGGCAGTTGATCCGGCGCGGCCTCCCCTCCCGGCGGATGTGCTCGAGGAGGTCGAGATCGAGGCAAAATACGAGGGCTATATCGCGCGCCAGCTCGCCCAGGTCGAGCGGCTCAAGCGGCTGGAGGATAAGAAGATCCCCGAGGACCTCGACTATGCCGAGGTGAAGGGCCTTTCGAGCGAGGGGCGGGAGAAGCTCGCGAAGGTGAGGCCCAGGACCTTGGGCCAGGCAGCCCGGATACCTGGAGTCCCCCAGGCCGACCTCTCGCTCTTGATGGTTTATCTCAAGGCCGGGCTGCG
>JAPWVC010000015.1 GCA_028275195.1 Candidatus Acetothermia bacterium | reverse complement strand
CGGAAGGACGGCCTGGATCAGCTCGCTCGCGACATCCTGGATCAGGCTCGTCAGCCCGAGGAGGTAGACATTCCGGCTCACCCGCCCCGGCCTCCGCGCCTGTGTTAGGGCCTCTCCTTTCCCTTCGCTCATGGCCCCAATTGTAACAGAATCCCCTCAGAGGGGGAAGAGTGGCCCGAGCCGCCCCACTTGGAGGGCCTCCTCCTCCGGAGGGGCGACTACTAAAGGGTCGGACAGCTTGGCAGAGGGCTGGGCCGCGGCCTTGAGGAGGAGGTTTATCTTAGTCCTCTGGCGCAATGGGAGGCGGGAGAGGACTCGCGCGATCCCCTCCCGATTCTCTCGCAAGAACCTCTGGAAGCTCGACTGGTTCAACCCGATCCGGGCGCGACCGAGCCGGAGGAGCTGAGGGAAGCCGAGCCGCGGGGGCTCGCTCGCCTCTCCAGCGGTGATAAGGCCGGCCACATAATACTCTCCGAAGATCCGCTGCCGTTCTGCCGCCGTAGCCCCGCCGAGGTCAAGCTGCTCCAGCTCTGGCCTCGAGGCGAAGGAGGCAAAGCTCCAGTAGAGATATTCGGGCAAGGTCAGGAACAGCTCCCACTGCAGCCGGTAGAGCAGGGAGGCCTCCGCTTCCGGAAGCCACTTTACGGAGAGGAGGAAGCGCTCCCGCGACTCGGGCCGGGCAAGCCAGCTCGAAACATAGGCGGTATAGGCCTCCGGCTCGAGGCGGGCCAGCGCGGGGCTCAGCAGGAAGGCGAGGAGAGTCGTCCTCAGGAGGTCCATATGCCCCTCCCGGAGGGACGGGTGCGGCTTCTCCCCCACCTTCACCAGGAGCTCGCGCCGCAGGCACTCCCCGATCCCTACACTGACATTGATCTCCGCGAGCGTGCCGCGATGGGAGACCTGGAGCCTCGGGGTCCCTTCCAGGTCGATTCGGGCTAGCTCTTGCAGGGTGTAAGGCCGGCGGGCGCAGAGGCGGAGGATATTCATCCGCACCTCCGTCCGCTCGAGCCAATGCCTTAGCTCCCGCTTCGATGTCTGGAAGATAATCATCTCTGGCGGCGGATCAGCGGGCGGTCATACTCCATCCCGGTGAACCGCCAGATCGCCTCCCGCCAAGAGCGGGCTTCTCCAGGGGTTATCGGCTCAGCGACATCGTAGCGCTGCTTCCGCTGGAGCTCCGCCAGCTCCTGCTCCAGCCTTTTGAGCCTTGCAAGATGGTCCGCGATCAAGAAGCCCTGGAGGTGGGGGCCGGCCTCCTCGAGGGCGAGGAGGAGATGGGGGTTGCAGAGGCCGTCGGAGGCCCTATAGCTTGCACGCCACTCCCCGTCCTCCAGCACCCCTAAGAGGAGACGGGCCTCTCGTAGCTCCAACTCCTCCCGCCGCAGGCAGAGGGGGCACCTCTCCCCTCCACCTTGGCCTGCTCGGCTGGCCCGACTCCCCCGATGGCCCCTGCCCTTGGTTCGAGGGAGGGCCTCCAACCGCCGGCGATAGTGCCGGACCACCGTCTCGTAGATGCGAGCTACGGTATCCCCACTCACCAGTTCCCGCTCCTCGACGACCTTGATGAGCAGGTGGGCATGGGCGTGGCAGAGGCCGGAGGCCCGATCAAGCTCCTCCCGGATCGCAGGGTCGCCGCTGAACTCATAGAGGAGCTGCCAGAGCCACCGCTCCTCGCCCTCCCGGACCAGGCGGCAGAGGGGGCAGCCCTCCTTCGCCAGGGCCGCCCTTAAGTCGAGGCTCCCCAGGGAAGGGCCTTCATTCCCGCTCATCCTCGTTCACCCTTCCCTCCCCGGCCCCTTTGGGAAGCCAGGACCATGGGCCTTATTACCAGTGCCGCCCGCGGCTCGGCCTCCTCGGCCAAGATGAGGGCTCTGAGCCCCGCCCCGCGCCCAGGAGCCTCGAGAGGTCCTTCGGGGAGAAAACTGGCAGAAGGGCTAATTTGGAGGCTTCGCGCGCTCTTCGAGTAGGTCTCAGGAGGTCTTTTATGCCTCTTAGCCTGGTTGAGCCGGAACAATGGAATCCCCTCCAATCACCTCTGCTAGGAGTCATCAGCCTGGAAGGCGGTTAGGGGCAGACTCCATTGCCCGACAGGAGGATTATAGCATGATCACGAGGGGGAGAGCAAGCCAGGCCAGAGGATTCTGACCTAGAACCAGACCGGCTCGATGAACGAGCGGCAGTGGGGGCAGTAGCACTCGCCTTCCGGGCCCTTGACGACGAGGTGATGGTCGCGGGAGTAGGGGCAGACGGCCCCGACCCACTTGTAGAATTCCTCCCCGATCTGGACGAACATCTCCCGCTTCAGATGCTCCCGGAGCTCGAGCTCCGGGCCGGTGATGGCCAGGGCAAACTCCTCCAGCGAGTTGAAGTGCGACACAGCCCCTTTAGTCCTAGGGCCGGCCACCCTTCCCTCGAGCTTGGGACCCAGCGACTCCGACGAGCGCTTTCTCACAGTATTCCTTGATCGATTCCACGGCCTTGAGCCCACCGGCCACCGCCTGGATGATCGTGGCCGCGCCGGTCACGGCGTCCCCAGCGGCGAAGACCCCCTCGAGATTGGTCCTCATCTGGTCATCGACCTCGATCCCGCCCCACTTGGTGACCTTCAGGCCCATCTTCGCGAGGGCCTCACCCTCGGGGTTCTCCCCGATGGCCTCGATGACCATATCGGCTGGGACCTCGAACTCCGAGCCGGGGATCGGGACCGGCCGGCGGCGCCCGGACTCGTCCGGCTCGCCCAGCTCCATCCGGATGAGCCTCACCCCGCGCACCTTCCCGCCTTGGCCGAGGATCTCCACCGGATTCGTCAGCAGGCTGAACCGGATCCCCTCCTTCTCCGCGGCCTGGAGCTCCTCCGGCGTGGCGGGCATCTGCTCCCGCGCCCGGCGGTAGACGAGTGTCACCTCGCCACCTAGCCTCAGGGCCGTGCAGGCAGCGTCCATCGCCACATCTCCTCCGCCGACGACGATCACCTTCTTCCCCTTGAGCGAGGGGCGATCCTTGCTCATCTTGATCCCCTTGAGCCAGTCGACCGCGGAGTGGACGCCCGCAAGGTCCTCACCGGGGATCCCCATCCACTGGTCCTTGTGGGCCCCGATCGCCAGGAAGATCGCGGCATAGCCCTCATCCTTGAGCGATTGGATGGTGAAGTCCCGTCCCAGCTCCAGCCCGGTCTTGAGCTCGACCCCCAGCCGCTTGATCTCCTCAATCTCCTTCGGCGGGATATCGGGTGGCAGGCGGTAGTCAGGGATCGATTGCAACAGCATCCCCCCGACCACCTCGCTCCGCTCGAAGACGGTCACCCGGAAGCCCTCGAGGGCCAGCTTCGCCGCGACGGTCAAGCCCGCCGGGCCGCTCCCGACCACAGCGATCCGCTCGGCCCGGTGAGCCCGGACCTCGGGATACCACCGCTCGCGCATCCCCCGATCGGCCACGAACCGCTTGATCGCCCGGATCGCGATCGGCTGGTCGAACTCACCCCGGGTGCACTCCGTCTCGCAGGGGTGGGGGCAGACCCGCCCGCAGGTGGCGGGGAAGGGGAGCCGCTCGAGGTTCGTCTGGAGCGCGTCCCAGTAGCGCCCCTCGCTCGCCTCTTTGATGTATTTCTTAGCGTTCACATGGGCTGGACAGGCCTCAACACACGGGGCCGGGTCGGGGCACTGTAGGCAGCGACTGGCCTCGCGCTTGAGGGCCTCCTCGGTGTAGGCCCCCAGCACCTCGCGGAAGTTGGTGATCCGCTCGGCTACAGGGAGCTCGGGGATCGGCTCCCGCGGCTCATACTTGACGAAGACCTCGATCCGCCGCTCATCGGGCCGGGGCTCGCGGACCTCGACCTCCTCGACGACCTTGACATTCTCGAGCTTCTGGACGGCCTTGACCACCCCGTAGATGATCGCCTCCGGGCGGGGCGGGCAGCCGGGAATGTAGACATCGACGGGGATAACTTTGTCGACCGAGCCGAGGACGGCATAAGAATCATAGAAGACGCCCGCATCGTTCCCGCAGTTCCCGATCACGACCACGGCCTTCGGGTCAGGAGTCTGGTCATAGACCCGCCTCAGGACCGGCTCCATCCACTTCGTGACCGGGCCGGTGACGAGCAGGACATCGGCGTGGCGGGGCGAGCCCACTAACTTGATCCCGAACCGCTCGACATCGTAGCGCGGGGTGAGGGCGGCGATAATCTCGATATCGCAGGCATTGCAGGAGCCGGTGTTCATGTGGAAGACCCACAGCGCCCGATTGAGGTAGATAACCTTCTTCATCGCATCAACCCTCCCAGGAGGGCGAAGATGATGGCCCCGACGAGGACCGCCCAGGCGAGGTAGTCGTTCACGATCCCACTATGGGCCCGGACGAGCGGCTGATAATAGCCCTTGAGGGCCTCGACGAAGCCCCAGTAGATGTGCGAGGCCGTCACCCTTTGGCCCGGGGCCGGGGGGTTCCCCGAGAGGAAGGGGTCGGTCTGATCAGTCCCCTTCTTGTAGCCGGACTCGAAGGCCCGGGAGAAGAGCCAGATGATGAGGAAAGAACCTAAAGCCGTGGCTGCCCAGACGAGCGCACTCCAGAAGCCCGAGCCGGTCCTTAGCACTTCCATCGCTTACCTCACTTCACCCCCAGCCCGGCCCCCAGGATCGCCTCGATGTATTGGGCCTGGTTCACCAAGGCCTGGGCCGCCGGGGTGACAAGATATTTTACCACCAGGTCGGGGAAGAGGCCGAAGAGGACGGTGAGGATGGCTAAAACCCCCATGGGGAACATCATGCTCGCCGGGGCCTCCCGCACATCCTTATAAGCGGGGAGCTGGGGCCCGACGAAAGCGCTCTGGAAGGCCCTGGTGTAGATGGCCAGTGTCAGGATCGAGGCGAGGAGCGCGATCACCGCTAAGATCGGGTTGAACTTGAAGACCGATTCATAGATGATCAACTTGCTCGCAAAGCCGTTGAACGGCGGGAGGCCGGCGATCGCCGCCCCGCCGATGATGAAGAAGATCGCGGTCCATCTCATGTTATGGGCCAGGCCGCCCAGCTCGTCCAAGTTCCTCGTCCCCGTCCGGTAGGAGATCGCCCCCGCGGCCAGGAATAAGAGCCCCTCGTAGAATGCATGGTTGATGATGTGGAAGATCCCGCCCTTCATCGCCATGAGGCCATAAGAATTCAGGGCCGGGGTCCCCAGGACCGCCAGGCCGACCCCCACCCCCAGGAGCATATAGCCGATCTGGGCGATCCCCGAATAGGCGATCAGCCTCTTTAGGTCCCGCTGGATCACGGCCATCGAGACCCCGATGAAGATCGAGGCGAGCCCCAGAATGATCACGATCCAGCCGACCAGGGCCGGGGTCAGCTTCAGCCCATACAAGGTGAAGCAGATCCGGTATAGGCCGTAGAGGCCGATCTGGGTGTTCGCGACCATGACCATCGTGATCGGCGCGGGAGCCGCGGGATAGGCGTCAGGGACCCACATGTGCATCGGGACCGCCCCGGCCTTCAGCGCCAGGGCGAGGACGAAGAGGGCTAAAGCGATGACATCGAGCAGGGAATACTCGATGAGCCTGGCAAGGTAGGCGAAGTTGAGGGCCCCATACTGGCCGTAGAGGATGGCCACGGCCAGGAGCACAAATAGCCCGCCGATGTTGTAGAGGACCATCATCTTGAAGGCCGCCTCGCTCGACTCCGCCCGCCCGGTCCGGAAGGCCACTAGCCCCGTGGCGGCGATCGAGGTGATCTCGAGGAAGACGAAGAAGTTGAAGGCGTCACCGGTCACGACCATCCCGAACATCCCGGCGGCGAGGAGCAAGAGCAGGGCATAGTATTTCTCCAGCCCGGAATGGCCCGCGATGAAGGCCGTGGAGTAGATCGCCCCGAGCAGGGTGGTGACGGCGATGATAAGGGCAAAGAAGGCGCTCATCCCGTCCACTTCCAGGATAATCCTGATCGGGAAGAAGTAGCCCGAGGGGAGGGTGAACCCGAAGCTCTGGCCACCGAGGACATAGACCCGCGGGCCGGACTGGTAGACCGAAACGGCTAGCGCGATCGCCAGGGCGGTCGTGAGGAGCAGGATGAAGATGGCGAACCAGTTGCGGGCCCGGGCCCCCGCCCTTCCGATCAGCGGCGTAGCGAAGGCCCCCAAGAGCGGGATCCCCACAACCAAGATCGGCACATGCGCTAGGATGTCCATCGCGGGCTTATCCCCTCAACTTATTGATCTTGTCCGCGTCCAGGGTCCCATAATGGCGATAGATCACGACGATGAGCGCGAGCAGGACCGCGGTCGTGGCCAGCCCGATGACGATGCTGGTGAGCGTGAGGGCCTGGGGCGTGGGGAGGACCATCCGCTCGCCGGCCTCCGGAGCCAGAGTATAGATCGGCGCGATCCCCCCACGCCGATATCCGAGGCTCACTAGGAAGAGGTTGACCCCGCTCTCCATCAATGTGATCCCGATCGCGATCTTCACCAAGTTCCGGCGGAAGAGGGCCGCATAGAGCCCGAAGATCATCAGGAGGATGGCCGTAACATAAGGGAAGTTCGCGATCATCTTATTCCTCCTCGCCAGGGAAGAGGGCTAAGAGTAGGACGATGCTCCCCAAGCCCGAGAGGACCTTCAGCCCGACGGCCCAGTTCATCAGCGGGAGTGTCCCGGCGGTGTTCAGGTCCCCGGGATTCGGCCCGGAGGGGACGAGTTCGTTGAAGACCACCCCTCCCCCGGCCGCGAGGAAGTTATAGAAGAAGGTCGCACCCAGGCCGAGGAAGGCCAGCCCGACGAAGATGAGGGCTCCCCCGCTCTCGACTGCCGAGAGCAGCCGCTCCTTCAGCCCCGCTCCCTTAGCCCCGTAGGCCACGATCAGCAAGGCGAACCCCGAGGCCACGACCGCCCCGCCCTGGAAGCCCCCTCCAGGGGTGAGGTGCCCGTGCATGATCACATAGAACCCGAAGATCAGGATTGGAGCATAGAGGAGCCAACCGATCGTCCGGACGAGCTTGGACATCTAGGCCTCACCCTCCTTGAGCTTCCGCAGGATCGCGGCCACAGCCACGACGGCGGTGAAGAGCACGGTCGCTTCCCCCAAGGTGTCGTAGCCCCTGTAGTCGAAGACGATGGCCGTGCAGACATTGTTGGCCGCCAGCTCCTCCTGGGCATGGTCGAGAAAGTATTTATCCATCTCCCAGAGCCGAGGCTCACCGAAGGGGCGCATTGCCGCCGGCACGACCAGGAGGAAGGCCGCGATCACCAGGAAGGCCACGAAGGCGACGATCCTCATCTTTCCTCCTCCTTCCGCCTCGTCTTCCGGAGGGTGAGGACGAAGACCGCGGTGGTCAGCCCCGCCCCGATCCCCGCCTCGGCGATCGCCACATCCGGGGCCTGGAGGACATAAAACTCCAGAGATAAGGCCAGGCTCACTGCCGCCAGGGCCACAACCGAGGAGAGGAGGTCCTTAAACCTGATCGCGAGGAACCCCGCGGCCAGGATCACCACGAGGAGCACCACCTGGACGACTGCATCCATCATTCTTTCCCCTCCTCGTATTTATAGCCCTCGTAGGCGTCCACGACCGCCCGCTTGGGGAGGACCCCGCTCCTCCGGGCCCCGCGGGCGATGGCATGGGCCCCAGTGGGGTTGGTCAAGAGGAGCGCAACCAGCGCCAGGAGGGCATGGATCGCTAGGGTCAGGTCACCCTGGACTCCCCGGGCCAGCCCCCAGAAGCCGTAGGCTACCGTTGCCAGGATCGTGAAGATCGAGCCGAAGGTGGTGCATTTCGTAGCTCCGTGCAGCCGGGTGAAGACATCGGGGAACCGGAGGAGGGCGAACGAGCCGAGCCCGTTGAAGAGCACTCCGATCCCCAAGAGGACATAGATGAAGATCACCATGGCGAGCCCTCCAGATACTTGGCGATATAGAGGGTGGCGATGTAGGAGAGCAAGGCGTAGACGATCGCCACATCGATGAAGATGACCTGCCTGTAGAATGTCCCGAGCAGGACCATCAGGGCCACGACGAGGGTGTTGATCGTATCGACCCCCACGACCCGGTCTGGGACCGTCGGGCCGGCGGCGACCCGGATGAGGCAGAAGAGCATGTAGAACCCCAAGAAGATCGCGGCGATGACGAAGGCGCTCATCTCATTCAGTCAGCGATCCTCCTCACCCAGCGAGGAAACCGCCCGCAGACCTCCTCCGGGGAGGGCTTTGGGTTTCGGACATTGATCCAGTGGATGTAAAAGTTATTCTCTTTATCGATATCGACGGTCAGGGTCCCCGGGGTGAGGGTGATGGAGTTTCCGAGCAGCGTGACGGCTAGGTCGCTCTTCAGGCCGGGGCTGATCTTGACGATCCCGGGCTTGATCTTGCCGGTGATCACCCGGTAGGCGACATCGAGGTTCGCCCGAAACATGGCGAAGAAGAAGGGCCCTACAAGGTAGACTAAGAAGGTGGCCCAGCGGCGGGGGTTCAAGAGCTTCTTATAATCGGCTCCGCCCTTCCCCAGGACCCTCCCGCCGATGAGGCCGACCGCGAGGGCGAGGATCGCCCCGGTAATGAGCTCTTCAGGGCTCCAGAGGCCGATCGAGCCGGACTCCATCGTCAGGAGCAGGTAGATAATAAAAGCCGCAACCCCTGTGATTACCGATCTCATCTCAGCATCGCAGCCTCCGCCTAGGATAGCTTCCGCAAAAGCAGGGTGTCTATGACCGAGCTCAAGGACGACCATGATCCAGCTCATAGTCAGGCCGCCCAAGCTAAAGATAATGTAAAGGTTGAACCATGGAGCCAAAGGGGTTAGTGGAGTCCTTCCAGGCCCGATTCGGTCAGAAGATCCGTGCGGTCCGAATCGATGAGATCCGATCGAATCTGGGGATCTACTCCTACCCCGTCATCTGGTTCGAGATCGACCGGGAGGTCCTCCACGATGCGGTGGCTCATTTAATCAGCTTCCAATTCCCCCACTTAGCCACGATCTCCGGGCGAGACCTGGGGAAGGAAATCGAGCTTACCTACCACTTCTCCATCGGCTACGGCCAGAGGCGGGGGGAGCAGTCGGTCAACTTCCGCCTCAGGGTCCCCAAGGCCGACCCGAGGGTCCGCTCGATCTGCGACCTCGTCCCTGGGGCCCTCACGGCCGAGCGGGAGAAGATCGAGTTTCTGGGGGTCCAGTTCGAGGGGATCCCCGATTCACGGAATATCTTCCTCCCCTACGGGATGAAGGAGCATCCCTGGAGGAAGGACGAGACCGGGGTGAAAGGGGCATGGCTAGAGTGACAGACGAGCGGACTTATTACACCATCCCGATCGGCCCGACCCACCCCTCACTTAAGGAGCCTCTTCAGTTCGCCTTCGACCTCGAGGGCGAGCGGGTGGTCGATGTCGAGATCAAGCCGGGCTGGAACCACCGCGGGGTCGAGGTCCTGGGGATGAAGCGGAACCCCCTCCAGACCCTGTATCTTGCCGAGCGGATCTGCGGGATCTGCTCCGTCTCCCACTTGATCGCCTTCTCGCGGGCGGTGGAGAACGCCCTCGGGATCCCTGTCCCCCCGAGGGCCGAATACATCCGGGTGATCATCGCCGAGCTCGAGCGGATCCACTCCCACATCCTCTGGGCCGGGGTGGCGGCCCACGAGCTCGGATTCGATACTTTGTTACACCTGACCTGGCGGGTCCGGGAGCAGGTGATGGACATCCTGGAGCTGCTCACTGGGAACCGGGTGAACTACGCCTTGGTGACGATCGGCGGCGTCCGGCGGGACATCACCAAGGAGCAGGAACCGCTCGTCCGCCAGGCCCTCAGGTATTACAAAGACCTTTTGGAGATGCTGGTCGACGCCTTCCTCCATGACCCGACGATCGAGCTTCGGACCCGGGATGTCGGAGTCTTGAGCTACAAAGATGCTCTAGAGCTGATGGCCGTCGGGCCGACAGCCCGCGCCTCGGGGGTGAAGAAGGACATCAGGGTCGATCAGCCCTATCTTGCCTACCCCGCTTTAGAACTCTCGCCGATCACGCCGGACCTCTTCCGGCCTGAGATCCACGGCGATGTCTACGACAAGATCATCGTCCGCTTGCTCGAGATCGAACAAGCGATCGGGCTGATCGAGCAGGCCCTGGCGAAGATGCCCGAGGGAGAGATCGGCCACGCCACCAAGGAGGAGATGACCGAGCTCCTGGTCCAGATCAAAGAGCGAGAGGGCGAGGGGATCGGGCGGCACGAGGCCCCCCGGGGCGAGCTCTTCCACTACATCCGGTTCCAGGCCGATAGCGAGATCCCGATCCTCTGGAAGGTGAAGTGCCCCACTTACTCGAACCTGATGAGCTACCGCCCGATGTTCCAAGGGGCCCAGATCGCCGATATCCCCATCATCATCGCCTGCATCGACCCCTGCATCGCCTGCATGGACCGGGTAATCGTCCGCCGGGATGGGCGGGAGGAGGTCTGGACCGCGGAGCAGTTGCTGGCCAAGAGCTGGGAGAAGACGAGGAGGCTCAAGGGCTAAGATGGTCCAACTCTTCTGGGGTTCGGTGGTGATCCTCTTCGGGGGGGTGATCCTCGGGCTCATCTATCAGGGTGTTGACCGGAAGCTGGCCGCGAGGATGCAGGCCCGGATCGGGCCCCCGATCGTCCAGCCCTTCCGGGACATCAAGAAGCTCCTGGTGAAGGAGAACATCGTCCCGGAGAATGCGATCCCCTGGATCTACAACGGCGCGCCGTTCCTGGCTCTCGCGGCGGTCGTGACGGTCCTCTTCTACCTTCCCTTGGGGGACCAGCGGCCGCTCTTCAGCGGCTATGGGGACCTCATCTTGGTCCTCTATCTTTTAGCCCTTCCGGCCGTGGCCCTGGCGATCGGCGGGTTCGCCTCCGGCTCGCCCTACGCGGTGATCGGGGCCCAGCGGGAGATCGTGATGATGATGAGCTATGAGCTCCCCCTGGCGGCGGCGATCGTGGCCTTAGCCTGGCGGTTGGATCGGGCGCTCCCGGGGATCACGGCCTTCTCCTTGAAGGAGATCGCCGCCCATCCGATCTGGGCTTATCTTGGGCCGCTGGGGTTCATCGGGGCCATCCTCCTCGTGGGGGTCCTCCTCCTGGTGATGCCAGCCGAGCTGTCGAAGATCCCGTTCGACATCGCCGAGGCGGAGACCGAGCTGGCCGGGGGGGTGACGGTCGAGTATTCCGGGCGGAACCTGGCGCTCCTCCGCATAGCCGATGCGGTGAAGACCGTGGTGATGGGGGCGCTGATCCTCGCCCTCTTCTTCCCTTATCGGCTCGGTGGGGTCCTCGGGCTGGCCGGCGCGGCCGGGGGAGTCGTGGACACCGTCTTCTTCCTGGTCAAGCTCTTCCTGATCATCCTGATCGCGGTCACTATCGTGCGGGTGGCGGCGGCAAGGCTAAAGGTGAGCCAGGTAGCCTACAGCTTCTGGGTCCCGCTCACCGGGGTGGCCCTGGCCGGGCTGGTCCTGATCGTCCTGGACGGGCTCTTCTTCATGTAAAGGAGGGGGAATGATCCTGGCCCAGATCATCGAGCAGCTCTTCAAGAAGCCGGCGACGAACAAGTTCCCCGCCAAATATATGCCCAAGTCGATCATCTCCTTCCTGAAGTCGGGGAAGCCGATCGTCCCGCCGGTCCCCACTCCCCCGCGCTTCCGGGGGAAGCTCATCTACCACCGCGATAAGTGCGTGGGCTGCGAGCAGTGCGGGCGGGTCTGCCCCGCCAATGTGATCCAGTTCGTCCCCCAGGAGAAGAAGGTCCGCTTTTACCTCGCGAGGTGCACCTTCTGCGGCCAGTGCACCGACATCTGCCCCGCGGACGCGATCGAGATGAGCAACGAGTTCCTCCTCGCCGATTACAACAAATACTCCAAGAACCTAGTCCTGGAGTAGTATCCCCATCCCCAGCCTACCTAGCCGGGAGCGAGCTCCTCGAAGGCCTCGGCTTTTAAGATCGCGATGAGCCGCTCTATCCCTCGGAGGACCTCCTCGCTCAGGCCGGCCCCCAGCTCGAGCCGCTTGGGCTGGACCCCGATGAGGATGACCTCACCGCAATAGCCCTCTAGATAAGAGATGAGCTGGGAGATCGGGATCGTGTGGGTGCTGATGAACATCGTATCCACCTGCTCCAGCTTGAGGCGGCGGAACTCGCCTGGCGCAAGGCTCATCTCCGCGGCATCGACGAGGACCAGCCTCTCAGGCCGGTAGCGCTTGACTAGAGCCGTAAAATTCTCCGGGACGGTCCCGCAGTCCAGTGCGAGCCAGCCCGGGGCGGCGAAATTCCTGGCGAGGTAGGGCCCGAGGCCGTCATCGCCCAGAAGTTCGTTCCCGACTCCGAGGAGGAGCTTCATTTGCTCGGGCTCATTCTAACGGGTCTAGAGCTGGGGCCATTGACCGAGATCATCCCCAGGGCCGATATGGGTCATAGGAGCCACTCCAGGAGCGGCCTAAGATCGGCGGCGGAGGAGAGTTGGCCAAGCCGAAGATCGCTTTCTATTGGTGCGGGAGCTGCGGCGGCTGTGAGGCCACGATGCTCGACCTCGGCGAGGGGCTCCTGGACCTCCATGAGAAGGCCGAGCTCTTCCTCTGGCCGCTGGTAATGGACTCCACCCGCGAGGAGCTCGAGCAGCTCCCCGATGGGGGGCTCGACCTTGCGTTCATCAGCGGGGTGGTGAACAGTTCGGCTCATGAGGGGCTGGCCGCCCTCTTGCGGAAGAAGTCCAAGAATATCGTGGCCTTCGGGGCTTGTGCCCAGCTCGGCGGGGTCCCGGGGCTTTGGAACCTCTTCGGGCTGGAAGCGATGAAAGAGCACTATTCTTTTGATGGCTCGGCCCCGGGCCAAGGGGAGCCCGGGCTCCTCCCCCAGCTCCAGGAGCACATTAAGCCCCTGGACCGGGTCATCGAGGTCGATTATTACCTCCCTGGTTGCCCGCCCCTGCCCCAGTGGATCACGATCGCCTTGAATGCCCTCCTTGAGGGGAACCTCCCGCCGAAGGGGACGAACTTCGTCCCTGACAAGATCCTCTGCTCCGTCTGCCCCCGGAGGGAGACCAAGCCGAAGAAGTTCCTCATCCCCGAGGTCAAGCGGTTCCATAAGGCTATCGTCGACCCGAATATGTGCTTCCTGGCCCAGGGGCTCCCCTGCATGGGCCCGGCCACTCGGGCCGGATGCGGAGCCCTCTGCATCCGTGGGAACATGCCCTGCACCGGCTGCTTCGGCCCGAGCGAGCGGGCCAAAGACTATGGGACGAGGGCCCTCTCCGCCCTCGCCTCGCTCATCTCCTATGGGGATGAGGCCGAGCTGGAGCGGGCGAACGCCGGCCTGCCCGATCCCGCCGGGGTCTTCTACCTCTACAGCCTCGCCTCATTGTCGCTCAATCTCCAGGAGAGCCGCCATGGCTAGGACGATGACCTTCGACCTCCTCGCCCGGCTCGAGGGCCAGGGGCAGATCACCCTCGCCCTCGAGGACGGCCGTGTAGAGCGGGCCTACCTCCAAGTCCCGGCCCTCCGCGGGTTCGAGAAGTTCCTCGTCGGCCGCCAAGCGGAGTATCTCCCCCAGCTCGTCTCCCGGATCAATGGGTTCGCCCCCTGGGCCCACCACATGGCTGCGACGAAGGCCCTGGACGACCTATACAAGGTCGAGCCCCCTCCGGCGGCGAAGAAGGTCCGCGAGCTGCTCCACACTATCGCGATCTTCGATAGCCATGCCTTCCAGATCTTCTATCTCGCCGGGCCGGACCTCTTCCTCGGTCCCCGAACACCTAAGGCCGAGCGGAGCTTCTTCGCCCTGGCGGCCAGGCTCGATCCGGAGCTGGTGAAGCAGGTGATCGGGCTCAGGCGGGAGCTCCGCGGGCTCCTGCTTCTCGCCGGGGGGAAGACGATCAACCCCGTCATGGGCCTCCCCGGTGGGATCGCCAAGCCCCTAACGGATAAGGATCAGAAGAGGTTCCAGGCCGCCGCGGCCAAGGCCCTCGAGCTTGCCCTCCGGACCCTGGAGCTATTCAAGGGGCTAACGCTCAAGGACCCTGAATACATGGAGCTCCTCCGCTCCGAGGCCTACACCGCGAGGACTTACTATATGGGCCTGGTTGACGCCCAGGGCCGACTGGCCCTCTACGACGGCCAGATCAGGATCGTTGACCCTGAGGGGCGAGAGTTCGCAAAGTTCCCGGCCCGAGGCTATGCCGATCAGATCGGGTTGCACCGCGAGCCCTGGAGCTTCTGCTGGTTCGCCTTCCTCAAAGGTGTGGGCTGGAAGGGCTTCCAAGATGGGCCGGATTCCGGGCTCCTGGCCGTCGGGCCACTGGCGCGGCTGAATGCTGCGGCTGGCTTGAGCACCCCCCAGGCCCAGGCGGCCTATGAGGAGTTCTTTGCTGCCTTGGGGAGGCCGGCCCACTCGAACCTGGCGGTCCACTGGGCAAGGGCCGTGGAGATGGTCTACGCTGCCGAGCGGGTCCAGGAGCTAGCGAGCGATCCGGAGCTCATCGACCCCAAGGTCCGAGCCCTCCCGACGGCCACCCCGAAGGAGGGCTGCGGCGCGGTCGAGGCCCCGGATGGGACGGTGATCCATCATTACCAGACGGACGAGCGGGGAGTGGTCACCTCGGCCCGGCTCCTCTTGCCGGTCGAGGCGAACCAGGCCCGGCTGAACCTGGTGGTCGAGAGAGCAGCTAGGGCTTACTTCGAGGGAGATGGGCTCGAACGGGTGATCCTCCCCTTGCGCGGCTGGGGGCTCAGTTATGCTTGATGATCTCGACTTGACCCAGGCCATGGTGACTGCTATAAATCTAGCCAGATTTGCCGGGGAGCTTGGGGTAATATGGTGATCCTCGAGCTGATCTTCTACCCGGGGATGCTCTTCGCCGCGGTGATCGGGCTCCTCTCGAGCTGGTTCGAGCGGCGGGTCTCGGCCCTCGTCCAGTGGCGGGTCGGGCCGCCGCATCTCCAGCCTCTATATGACCTGATCAAGCTCGCGGGGAAGGAGACCCTCGTCCCCCTCGGGGCGAACCGGGGGCTCTTCCTCCTCGCCCCGGTCCTGGGGTTCGCCGGGGCGACCCTCGCCTCGCTGATCCTGTGGAAGGCCAATCTCGGGAGGTCCTTCCTCGGGGACCTGATCGTCCTGCTCTACCTCTTGGTCCTCCCTTCGCTCTCAGTCATCTTAGGCGGGCTCGCCTCGGGGAACCCGGTCTCGATCTTGGGCGCGAGCCGGGAGATCAAGCTAGTTCTGGCCTATGAGGTCTCGCTCGTCCTAGCGGTGATCGTGGCGATCCTCAAGGCCGATTCGATCCTTCTTAGCAAGCTGGGGAATACCATCTCCATCGGAAGCCTCTCGGGGGTGATCGCCTTTTTCATAGCGCTCTTGGCGATCCAGGCGAAGCTGGGGTTCGCCCCGTTCGACATCGCCGAGGCGGAGACGGAGATCATGGCCGGGCCCTATCTAGAGTATTCCGGCCCGCCGCTCGCCCTCTTCAAGCTCACCCAGGTGATGATGCTCTTCATCTTGCCGCTCTTCCTCATGACCATCTTTCTTGGGGGGATCGACTTCCGCGGGCTGGGGTGGCTCTGGGGGCTCTTGAAGTATTTGGGGGTCTTGCTCGCGATCATCCTCATCAAGAACACTAACCCCCGGTTGAGGATCGACCAGGCGATCCGGTTCTTCTGGCGCTATGGGCTCGGCTTAGCCCTGCTGGCCCTAATTTTGGCGCTCATAGGTGATCGAGTTGGGATCAGGTGGCTCTAACTCTAAGCGGCTGAACTGGCGGGCCTGGGGGGTGACGAAGTCCCCCTGGGTCTACCATCTCGCCACGGGGACTTGCAATAACTGCGATATCGAGCTATTGGACTGCCTCACCCCGCGATATGATGTCGAGCGGTTCGGGATCAAGCTGGTGGGCTCACCCCGCCATGCCGATGTCCTGATGGTCACGGGGATGATGAACCGGAAGGTCCTCCCGAGGTTCATCGAGATCTGCCGCCAGGTCCCCAAGCCCTACATCATCGTGGCCTTGGGGGCCTGCGGCGCGAACAAGGGGATCTTCCACAACTCCTATAACACGGTCGGGCCGGTGGAGCGGGTGGTCCGGGAGGTCTTAAAGGAAGATACGATCGTGGTCAATGTCCCCGGCTGCCCGCCCAAGCCGGAGGCGATCATCCTCGGGGTGGTCAAGGGGCTGAAGCTATTGCTAGAGCGGGGCTGAAATGAAGGTCAAGATCGCCAATCGCGAGGCCGAGATCGAGGTCAAAGCGGGGACGAAGCTCCTCGAGGCCCTCGCGGAGAAGGGCTATCGGCTGATGAGCAACTGCGGGGGGGTAGGGAGCTGCGGGATGTGCCGGGTCAAGGCCCTCGAGGGGCTGAAGGAGCCGAAGGAGGAGTATTTCGGGCCGCTGAGCGAGGACCTGCGGAAGGCCGGCTGGGTCCTGGCCTGCCAGCTCCCGGTCGAGACTGACCTGGTGATCCAGCTCGAAGAGAAGCTGGTCGAGCGCTGGCCAGGCGAGGAGGTCGAGGAAGAGAAAGAGGATATACAGCTCCTCTCGCCCCTGGGGAGGAGGCTCCGCCGGGCCCTCCCGGGGTTCAACTGCTCCGGAGATGTCTGCGGGTATCCCACCTGCTTCGCCTATGCCCAGGCCCTGGCCCGCGGGGAGGCCTCCCCTGAAAGGTGCGTCCCCGGCGGGGAGCCGGTGAGGGCCGCGCTAAAGAGGCTCCTGGAGGCCGAGGCCGCTCGTGCGGCCTTCGTGCGGGCCCTCTTGGAGGGGATCGCTGAGAAGGTCCAGCTCGACCGGGAGAGCGAGCGGAGGCTCTACCTCCGGACGAGCCCCCAGGCCTTAAGGGAGGTGGCCCAGCACCTCTTCCAGAAGGAGGGCCGGCTAGCCACGGCCTCGGGGGTCGATAAGCCTGAATCTAACGAGATCGAGCTCTTATACCATATCTCCTTCGACCGGGCGGGGATGATGGTGAGCCTGCGGACGGCCCTCCCCCGCGCGGAGCCCAAAGCCCCGAGCATCGCGGCTCTCCTCCCCGCCGCGGAGTTCATCGAGCGGGAGATCCGTGAGCTCTTGGGCGTGGAGTTCATCGGCCATCCCCGGCCTGAAAGGCTGCTCAAGGCCGAGGAGATCCCCGACGATGTCTACCCCTTGAGGAAGGACTTCAAGCTCGAGGATCTTGACGGAAGGAGGACCTAAGATGCCCTCGAAGATCCCGATCGGACCGTATCACCCGCTCCAGGACGAGCCGGAGCACTTCCTCCTCACCGTCGAGGGCGAGCGGGTCG
>JAPWVC010000054.1 GCA_028275195.1 Candidatus Acetothermia bacterium | reverse complement strand
GGCTACAACCATCGAGGGATCGAGAAGCTAGCGGAGATAAAGACCTACGACCAGACGGTCTTCCTCGTCGAGCGGATCTGCGGGATCTGCTCGACCTCCCACCCTCTGGCCTTCTGCCTGGCGGTGGAGGACTGCGCCGGGATCGAGGTCCCCGCGCGGGCAAACTATATCCGGACCATCATCGACGAGCTCCAGCGGCTCCACTCGCATTTGCTTTGGGCCGGCCTGGCCGGCCACTTCCTAGGCTACAACACCGTCTGGATGTGGGCCTGGAAGTATCGCGAGCCGATCCTGGAGCTCTTCGAGCTGATCAGCGGGAACCGGAACCACTACGGGATGATGAAGGTCGGCGGGGTCCGCCGGGACATCCCTCCGGAGCACTACCCCGCGATCCGGAAGGTCCTCGATGGGCTGAAGCCGAAGCTGGCGATGCTCTACCATGCGGTCGAGGACGACCCGGTGCTGCGGGCAAGGCTGGAGGGGGTCGGCCACCTCTCCAGGGAGGACGCGATCCGTTACGGGGTCCTCGGGCCGACGGCACGAGCCTCGGGGGTGGATATCGATATCCGGCGGGATTATCCTTACGGGGCCTCGGATAAGGTCAATTGGCAAGTGATTACCAGCACCAGGGGGGACATGCTCGCAAGGGTGGAGGTCCGGCTCCTCGAGTGCTTCGAGTCGATCAAGATGATCGAAGGCTGCCTGGAACAAATGGAGCCGGGGCCGATCTCCGCTGAGGTCCCGAAGAAGATCGCTCCAGGTGAGGGGATCGGGCAGGTCGAGGCCCCGCGTGGTGAATGCTTCCATTATGTGGTAGCGAACGGGACCGATAAGCCCGAGCGGCTGAAGATCCGGGCCCCGACCTACATGAACCTCCCTTCTTTCCGGGCCACCTGCATCGGCGAGACGCTGAGCGATGTGGCGATCATCCTCGCGGGGATCGACCCCTGCTACTGCTGCACCGAGCGGCTGGTCCGGATCAAGGATGGACGGAGCGAGCGCCGCCTCCGCTGGGAGGACTTGATCAAGATGAGCTGGGAGAAGACGGCCCGCCTGCAGAAGGAGGTCGGAGATGGTCGCCTGGAGTGAGCCCGCGTTCTGGCTCCTGCTCCTCCCCTTCGGCGCGGCGCTCATTAGCCCCCTCCTCGGGCTGGTGAACCGGCGGCTCCGGAACGGGTTCGTCGGGCTGGCCGCGCTGGGGGTGTTGGCCCTCGCGCTCCTCGCCTTCTCCCGCCTCGACGGGGGAAGGCTGGAGCTGGTGAGCCTTCCCCAGTATCACATCATCTTCCGACTCGATCCGTTGAGCGGCATCATGGCTTCGCTCATCTCCCTCCTCGGGGCCGCGGCGGCCTTCTCCTCCTTCAGATACATGGAGCGCTACTCCCGGCTCAATCAGTATTATGCCCTCCTGATGCTCTTCCTGGGGGCGATGATCGGCGCGGTCCTGGCCGCTGACCTCTTCACCATGTTCGTCCTCTGGGAGCTGATGACCCTGGCCGCCTTCTTCCTGGTGATCTTCGACGAGAAGCCGGAATCGATGGCCGCGGGGATAAAATACCTGGTGATGAGCGAGGCCGGGGCGCTGGCGATGCTCGCGGGGATGATCCTAACCCAGTGGTTCGCCGGGACCGCTGACATCCTCGAGCTGGCGCGGAGCCGGTTCCTGGCCGATCCCGCGATCGCCGGGTTTTTGGTGCTCTTCCTCCTCGGGCTGGGGGTGAAGGCCGGGATGGCTCCCTTGCACACCTGGCTCCCCGACGCCCACCCTGCGGCACCCTCGCCGATCTCGGCCCTCCTCTCGGGGGTGATGATCAAGGTCGGGCTCTTCTGGATGGTCCGGGTCTTCTCCGAGATGCTCCCACCGATCCTCACCTGGCAGCTTGTGCTAACATTGCTCGGGGCGGCCACGATCCTCGTCGGGGGGATGGTCGCGCTCGTCCAGACTGACATCAAGCGCTTGATCGCTTATTCTTCCATTAGCCAGATCGGCTACATCATCCTGGGGCTGGGACTGGCCACGAGCTTGGGGACCGCCGGAGCGCTCTATCATTTGGTTAACCATGCCCTCTTCAAGGGGCTGCTCTTCCTCGGGGCCGGGGCGATCATCTACCGCTGTGGGACGCGAAACCTCGAGGAGCTGGGCGGCCTGGGGCAGAGGATGCCGCTCACCTTCGCCTGCTTCTTGGTCGCGGCCCTCTCGCTCTCGGGGGTCCCGCCGCTCGGGGGGTTCTACTCCAAGTGGATGGTCTACCAAGCTCTAGTGGAATCGAAGCTGGCGATCGCCCCGCTCCTCCTGGGAGTGGCCCTCGCCGGGACGGCCCTCACGCTGGCCTATATCCTGAAGGTGGTCTTCACCGCCTTCTTCGGGCCTGAGACCCCCGCGAGCCGCGAGGCACAGGAGGTGGGGCTGACCATGGCCATCCCCATGGCTCTGCTGGCCGCGCTCTGCATCTTCCTGGGGGTCTTCCCGAGCTGGCCGATCCGGAACCTGATCGAGCCGGCGCTCGGCCGGATCAGGCTCGTTGGGGTCTGGGACGCCCCGCTCGCCACCGGGCTCCTCCTGCTCGGGCTGGCGATCGGCTTATTGATCTACTTAGTCCCGCGGGCGATCAGGGTCCGGCCTGTGCCGGCCTTCCTCGGCGGGGAGTCCCTGGCCGGGGAGGACACCCGTGTCCGGGGGACCGAGATCTACGGGAGCCTGATGAGCCTAAAGGCCCTCGAGCGGTTCTACCGCCAGCAGGGGCTGGGGAACCTCGACATCTACAATATCGCGCGGGGGATCCGGGGCGGGCTGACCCGAGCCCTAAGATGGGCCCACAGCGGCCTCTTGCCGAACTATATCGCCTGGGTCCTGGCCGGGTTGATCCTCATCCTCTTCCTGATCCTGGGAGGGAGATAAGATGCTAACCCTTTACATCTTCATGTTCTTCATCATCGTCGCCGCCTTGGTCGCGGTCGAGACTCCCCATGCCCTCTCGGCCGTGGTCTCGTTGGGGGCGGTCGGGTTCGGCCTCTCGATCGTCTGCCTCTTCATCGGGGCACCAGATATCGCCATCACCTTGGTGGTGGTGGAGATCCTCGTCCTGATCCATATGATCCGTGTGACCCTCAAGCGGGAGATCCCCACGATCATGGGGCCGTTCTCCCGGCTCAATGTGATCGCGACGATGCTCATCTTCGGGCTCGGGGTCGCCTTCTTCTATCAGGTGGCCTTGGAATTGCCCCCCTTCGGGAAGGCAGTGATGACGATGATCGAGAACAGCCCCTCCATTTACTATCTGAAGGAGAGCCTCGGCCAGACCGAGGCAGCGAGCGCGATCACCGCGGTCTTGCTCGAATTCCGGGCCTACGATACCTTGGGCGAGGCGACGGTCATCTTCACCGCGATCATCGGGGCAGTGATGCTCCTGCAGCGGCGGGTCCGGCGAAGCAGCGAGAGGAAAGGAGAAGGGAATGGGAATGGAGCTTAAGCCTAGGGCGATCCCTCCCCGCGGCCCGGGGATGAGCCTAATCGTCAAGGAGGTCACGCGCCTCCTCGAGCCGGCGATCTTCATCTTCGGGGTCTATATCACCCTCACCGGCCACCTCACACCCGGAGGGGGCTTCCCCGGAGGGGTGATCCTGGCCTGTGGCTTCATCCTCGTTGTCCTGGCCTACGGCGGGGCGAGGGCCTTCCGGCGGCTCCCGCCCGAAGGGGCCTCGAAATACGATAGCGGCGGGGCCCTCCTCTTCCTGTTCATCGGGGCGCTTGGGGCCATCTTCGGCGGCGGGTTCTTGTATAACTTCCTGAGGGTCTACCTCCCGGGCGAGCCCTTCCACCTCAAGAGCGCGGGGACGATCCCGCTCTTGAACATCGCTATCGCCATGAAGGTGGCCGCCTCGCTCTTCCTCGTGGTGATGGTCCTGACGCTCTTTAAGCCCTGGAGCGCAGAAGGTGGTGAGCGCTAATGCTCTATACTCTCGCGTTCGTCCTCTTCCTCATCGGCTTGTATGCCACGATCACCAAGCGGAACTTGATCAAGATCATCATCGGGGTGATCATCATGGAGCAGGCGGTCAATTTGTTCTTGCTGCTCGTCGGCTACCGGATGGGCGGGCTGGCCCCGATCATGGACGAGACGATGACCTTGGAGGAGTTCGTCTCCCGAGCGGTCGACCCGCTCCCGCAGGCGCTGGTGATCACCTCGATCGTGATCAGCCTCGGCTCGATCGCACTGATGGTGGCGATCGCGATCAGGATCTATGAGAAGTATGGGACCTACGATATCGCCGAGATCCGGAGGTTGCGGGGATGAGCCTGGTCTTCCTCTTGGTGGCCTTGCCTTTAGGGGGAGGCTTCTTCCTCCCGCTCCTCGATAAGTTCTGGGAGGAGAGCCGGGCTAAAGAGCTCCTGGCGTGGGCGATCACCCTCACCACCACCGTTCTGGCCTTCCTCTCGCTCGGCTGGCGCGGGATCTACCAGATGAGCGGCTGGCCTCCACCGATCGGGATCAACCTGGTGGTCGACGGCCTCTCCGCGGCGATGCTGATCGTGGTCAACGCCATCGCCCTGCTGGTGGTGATCTACTCCTCCAAATACATGGAGGA
The DNA here is from genome assembly GCA_028275195.1 of Candidatus Acetothermia bacterium. Classification (GTDB taxonomy): domain Bacteria; phylum Bipolaricaulota; class Bipolaricaulia; order RBG-16-55-9; family JANLFV01; genus JANLFV01. The sequence continues at coordinate 3,833 of JAPWVC010000054.1, read as the reverse complement.
CTGGACCCCGACGGGGAAGTTCTATGGCCTCTTCTTCCTGATGCTCGCGGGGATGAACGGGGTGATCCTCACCGGGGACATGTTCAACCTCTTCGTCTTCCTGGAGATCGCCTCGATCGCCTCCTATGCCCTGGTCGGCTTCCGCCGGGGCGGGGAGGAGCTAGAAGCGGCCTTCAAGTATCTCGTCCTGGGGTCCATCGGCTCGAGCTTCGTCATCTTCGGGGTCGGACTGCTCTACGCCGCGACGGGGAACCTCAACATGGCCCGGATCTCGCTGGTCCTGGCCGAGCGCGGCGGTGGCGGCGGGGCCCTCATCGGGATCACCTCGGCCTTCTTCCTCGTCGGGTTCGGGCTGAAGGCCGCGCTCGTCCCCTTCCACGCCTGGCTCCCCGATGCCCACTCCTCGGCCCCCGCGCCGATCTCGGCGATGCTCTCCGGGGTCCTCATCAAGGTCCTGGGGGTCTACTGCCTGATGCGGGTCTTCTTCAATGTGATCGGGATCGGCGAGGTCCAGGCGAACCTGCTCATCTGGGGCGGGGCGATCTCGATGGTCCTCGGGGCGCTCCTGGCGGTGGGGCAAGAGGACTTCAAGCGGCTCCTCGCTTACTCCTCGATCAGCCAGGTCGGCTATATCGTCATGGCCCTCGGGATCGGTGGGAGCCTGCTGCTCCGCGGGGAGGAGGCGATAGCCGGGCTGGCCCTACTCGGCGGCTTCTTTCACCTGATCAACCACGCGGCGAACAAGGCGCTCTTATTCCTCAATAGCGGGGCAATCGAGGAAGCGACCGGGACAAGGGACCTCTCCAAGATGGGTGGGCTCTTCCACCGGATGCCACTGACGGGGATGACGACCCTCTTCGGGGTCCTCTCCATCGCCGGGATCCCGCCTTTTGCTGGCTTCTGGAGCAAGTTGATCATCATCGTCGCCGCGTTGTGGGGCGGATTCTACCCCGAGGCGGCCATCCTCATCGCGGTGAGCGTCCTCACACTAGCTTACTACATGCGGGTCGAGCGGGAGGCCTTCTTCGGGCCGGTCCCCGACCGGCTCAAGTCGGTCAGAGAGGCCCCGGCAATGATGAACCTCGCTACGGTCGTCCTGGCATTGGGAGCGATCGGATTAGGGGCGCTCTATCTTCCGGGGCTGCGGGAGTTGGTCCTCCAGCCGGTGAGCCAGGTGCTGCTCGAGGGGCTCCGCTATGCCCGAATGGTCCTGGGAGGCTAGCGAATGAAGTGGATTTGGGCATTTGCCCTCTCTTTCGGGTTCTGGGTCCTGCTCGTCTGGCCCCTCGACTGGCAGGAGCTCTTCGTCGGGCTCCTCGCGGCCTTGATCGCCGTGATCCTCTTTGGAGGGATGCTCCGGATCAAGGGGCTCAAGAAGCTCTTCAATCCGCTCCGCTACCTCTGGGGGCTGTATTACATCCTCGCCCTCATCTACCACATCATCATGGCCAACCTGGATGTGGCCTATCGTGTCCTCCATCCGGCCCTCCCGATCAGGCCCGGGATCGTCAAGGTGCGGACGGAGCTGAAGAGCGAGCTGGCCAAGACGATCTTGGCCAACTCGATCACCCTCACCCCCGGGACGCTCTCCGTCGACCTCACCGATGACGGGCACTATTACATCCACTGGATCAATGTCCGGGCGGAAGGGGAGAAGGAGGCCTCGGCCATGATCGTCGGGAGATTCGAGCGGATCTTAAGGAGGGTGTTCGAATGAGTGCCTTCTACAACGCGTTCTTCGCGGTCCTCGGGGCCTGCTGCTTCCTCTGCCTCTACCGGGTCGCCTTCGGCCCGACCCCTCCGGATCGGGCGGTCGGGATCGATATCCTAGGGATCGTGATCGTCGGCCTCTCGGCCCTCTTCTCCCTGATCACGGGGAAGGACTATTACATGAACATCGCCTTAGCCTGGGCACTGATCGCCTTCATCGGGACGATCGCCCTCGCAAAGTTCCTCGAGGGGAGGAGCTACGATGAATGAGCCGATCGGGATCGTGTTGATCTTCATCGGGGTGATCTTCGACCTCCTCGGGGGGATCGGCCTGGCCCGGCTCCCCGATGTCTATAACCGCCTCCAGGCCGCGACCAAGACCGTCACCTTGGGGACCTGCCTGATCCTCATCGGCGTGGCCGTCGCCTCGGGTTCGACCCCGGTCCAGATCAAGGCGATCCTGGCCTTGGCCCTCGTCCTGGTCGCCTCCCCCACCGCCGCCCATGCCCTGGCCCGGGGGGCCTACTCCTCGGGGGTCAGGCTCTGGGAGAAGAGCGTGATCGACCGCTATGGCGAGGATTTGGAAGCCCACCAAGGGGAGATGGAAGTGAAGGAGGAGGAAGATGAGGCGCCCAAAGCTTAGGGAGCTTGGGGAGGCCCTCCTCGCCCTCCTCCAAGGGCCTTATACCACGAAGTTCCCCGCCGTCCCTGCCCCGGCCCCGACCTATCGCGGCGCGCCCCGGTATTATGAAGACCTATGCATCGCTTGCGGGACCTGCTTCCGCGTCTGCCCCGCCAACGCCATCTCCCTCGAGGAGCTGGGCGAACGAGAGGGGGTCAAGTGGCGTCGCCTGAAGGTGGACTACGGGAGGTGCATCTTCTGCGGGACCTGCGAGGCCAACTGCCCGGTCAACCCCAAGGCCATCCGCCTGTCCAATGAATATAACCTCGCCTATGTCGGGGATGAGGATCATTATTCCATCTCCGAGGTCCCGATCGGGGGGAAGAAGGTCCTCAAGAAGCAATAGGCGCGATCGCGAGGCTTGCCTCGCCGCCAGGTCGGTGATGCCCCAGAGCTTGATCTCCTTCCAGGACACAGAGGCAAGTAGCCGCCCCTCGGGGCTGGACGCCAGCCCCCTAAGGGAACAATCTCCGTAGTAGTTCTTGCTTATCCATCCCCAGGTGCTGAGCTACCTCGTTGAGAACGCGGTTGAGCGTTCCCACCTTCAAGGGCTTATGCTTGGGAATGGTAACGTGGTGCTCTCCGCCAGCGGTGGTCGTCAGCCGCAGATGGCTTCCGGTCTGGCGGGTGATCTGGTAGCCAAGCTAAGCCAGGGCACGGGCTAGCTCTTCCCCACCCAGGTCGCGCGGCAGTTTCATACCAAGATGAGCTCGTCCTTGACCAGATGGAGGCGGATGATCCGGGGGCGGCGGGCCTCTTCGAAATGGCAGCGGACAGCATCGCGGACGCGCTCTTTGAGTTCGGGGAGGGTTTCGGCCTCGGTGAAGATGGCCTCACCGAGGGCCTGAGCCTCGTAGCCCCCTTCGGGCGATTCCTCAACCAGAAAGATGATTTCATCCATAGGCTGAGCTATTATATCGAGAGGGGCTGGGGCGGGCCAGCTCCCCGGCCCCTTACTGATCAGACCCGGCTGTGGTCTTAAGGCCTCTTCCGCTTGCGGTACTTGTTTCGATCTACGATGAACAAGGTGCCCAGATACTCCTCTTCGCGAGTTTCTGCCAATAACTTCTGCAAGACAGCGTGCAGCTTGGCCATGCCTTCGGCCACGTCCCGAGGCGTGATTCTCAGCACGATGACCCCTATGTGCACGGAGGGAGGATAGATACGAATGTCTCCGAATTCCTTATCCGCTGTAAGTAAGACCCATCCCGCTCTTTGAGCGACCTCAAAGACGTGGGAGTCTTTGGCTCCGGAGAGCCCCTCCTCCCGCGCCTTCTTGACAGTATAGCCCCAACTTTGGATGAGGTCTGCCGTCGGATCGGGGAAGGATTCATCCGCAAGGAAGGTGATCATGGAGGCTCTTAGTTTGGCTAAGCCTCAACGGGGTAGATCTCTTCGTTTTGCACAAGGGAATTGGCGTAGCGAATGCACGCGAGGATAT
>JAPWVC010000063.1 GCA_028275195.1 Candidatus Acetothermia bacterium | reverse complement strand
ACCTGAGGAAAGAGCTCGCGGCCTCAGCTCACCGCCCGGGCCCTGAGCTGCCGGCCCAGTCGGGGGAGGCGAGGCCCACTTGGAAGATCCTCGGCCAGCTTCACAACACCTATATCCTCGTCCAGACGGAGGAGGGGCTCGAGTTGATTGACCAGCATGTGGCTCACGAGCAGGTCCTCTATGAGAGGTTCCTGGCCCAGCTCCAAGAGGGGGAGATCCCGCGCCAGCGGCTCCTCATCCCACTGGCGCTCGAGCTCCCTCGCGAGGAGGCCGAGCTCCTGGCCGCTCACCGCGAACTCCTCGAGGAGAGGCTCGGGATCGGGCTCGAGCCCTTCGGTGGGGGGAGCTTCATCATCCGCGACTGGCCTCAAGTGCTAGCGGAGCGGTTGACAAAAGAGCGGGCGCGAGAGGCGCTCGAGAAGGTCTCTCGGCTCCTCGAGGCCGGGGAGGAGCCGGAGTTCGCCGAGTTCGTGGAGGAGGTCGCGGCCGAGCTGGCCTGTGCCGCGGCGATCACCAAGAATACCCCTCTCTCCCCCGAGGAGATGGAGGGGCTTGTCCGCCAGCTCCAGGCATTGGAGAACCCCTACCGCTGCCCCCATGGCCGCCCGATCGTCGTCAAATACACCCTCGAGGACCTAGAGCGGCGGTTCAGTCGGCGCTAGTCCCCCTCCCCTTCCCTTGAGGGGGCGCTCGGCCTTGGCGAAGAAGAGGTAGGTCATCACCGAGCCGAGAAGGTAGGTCCCGCAGGTGATGGCGAAGATCAAGGGGAAGCCCGGGCCGGCCTGGAGCTGGCCGCTCACCCAATTGCTCACCCCCCAGCTCCCGCTCCAGCTCATCATCAAAAGGCCGTTCACTGTCGCGCGGCGGCGCTCCTCGACCTGCTCCATGACGAATGCCGTATACAACGGCCCTCCCATGTTCATCAATGCCGCGCGGGCGAAGAAGCCGACCACTGCTGGGCCGAAGCTGGAGGAGTAGCCGAGCAGGAGCAAGAAGGGGATCGAGCCGAGCTGGGTGGAGACGACCGCCCGGATCTTCCCCAGCCTGGTGGCGAGGACCGGGCCGGAGAGGGTTGCCAGACCGATGGCCACTGACTGGAAGGAGAAGAGCGTCCCCAGGACCGCATCGGGGATAGCGAACTTCTGCTTAAAGAAGACATTGAGATAGGGGATGAGGACTCCCGCACCGAAGCCGATCAGCACTTCAGGGACGAAGAGCTTGAGCAGCAGCCCGGGCTCCTGGAAGGCCTCTCGCAATCGGAGCCTCGTCATGGTGGCCCCCGCGGCGGGGCAGGAACGGATGGCCAAGAGCGGGAGGAGGGCCAGTGAGCCGAGGCCCGCGCTCAAAAGGAGCGTCAATCGGTAGGCCAGGGGCTCTTCCGGCCCGACTTGCATGAGCCTCCCGAAGAGGGCCGGGAGCCCGCCGCCGAGGAGGTAGCCGAAGAAGCCGGAGAAGGTGTTCAAGGCGAATTGGGCGCTGAAGAGGTGGGTCCGCTCCTCAGGCGTGCTATTCTGGGCCATGAACGGCGCGCCGACCACCCAGAGGAGGGAGTTGCCCAAGCCGCTCAGGCTGCTGAAAAAGATCAGGCCCACTGGGAAGGTGAGGAGCGCGATCCCGGGGACGGAGGCGAGGACCAGTCCCATTCCTAGGAGCATCGCCCGCTTATAGCCGATCCGGTCGGCCAAAAGCCCGGCAGGGAGGGCTATGCCCAGGTTGAGCATCATCGGTAAGGCCACGAGCAGCCCCAGGAAACTGGGGCTGTAGCCGAGGCTGAGGATGTAAAGGTTGAAGAAGAGGCTGTAGATCGAGAAGGCCAGCCCGCTCAGGAAGTTGAAGAGCAAGTAGAGCCTCGCATTGGGGCTGAAGCCCCGCAGCCTCCACCAGTAGGCCGAGATCGCCCGCATGGGTGGGATTATACCATACCAACTGGGCTGGCCAGGAAGAGCCAAGGGAAGCGCATCCCCCCAAGGGAGCCGAGGGCCAAGGCCGCTGCCACGGCTGAGCGGGTATTGTTCCCCTAGCCTCGGATCAACTCTAGGGCGCGCTTGACCAGCTCCTCGGCAGAGAGCTCTTCACCCTGACCCTGAGCTTGGGCCCGCTCGACCACCCGGCGGGCCTCGGTGGCAGTGAACCCGAGCGAACGGAGGGCCCGGAAGGCCAGCTCCGCTCGGTCGGAGAGGACAGCCGTTGGCCCCTCAGGAGGGACGACCTTCGGGAGCTTCTCCCGGAGCTCGAGGATCAGCCGCTCGGCCGTCTTTCGCCCGATCCCCTTGACCCGCTCGAGCTCCTCTACCCGTTTATTGCGGACCGCTTCGCTGAACTGGGTAGGGGTCAGCGTGGCCAGGACCTGCAGGGCGATCCGCGGCCCGATCCCCGTCACCCCTAGAAGAAGCCGGAAGAGCTCCCGCTCCTCCGCCCGAGTGAAGCCATAGAGCTCGAGGCCGTCCTCGCGCCACTGGAGGTGGGTGAAGAGCCGGACCGGGCCGGTCAGCTCAGCCAACTCGGCCCGGGCCGCCTTGGTGATGAAGACCCGGTAGCCGATCCCATTGGCCTCGATTACCGCGTGGCCCTCCCCGAGCTCGATCAGTTCACCTGTGATGGTATCGATCATCTTTGCGATTCTAGCCCCGGGGCTCGGCGAACTCAATCCACCCGAAGGTGGCCTCTTAAGGCCAGGCGGAGCCGCCTAGCTTGCCTGGCCGGAGGCCGTGCCTCGGGTGGGCAGAGTTGAAACTCCCTCCGCAGGCTGCTAAGATCAGGCTGGAAGGGGTTGAGCTGAGCGATGGAAAGCAAGTCGAATCGGATCGGCTGGATCATCCTGGTCGCGGTCATCCTCGGGCTCGGGCTGTGGAACCTCACCGCGACGAGGGGGCAAGTGGGGAATGGCCTCTTCGGGCCGCTCTTCCAGGCCTACGAGCGGATCAGGGCTAACTTCTACTATACCGAGAGGCTCGATGAGCGGGAGCTCCTCTACGGCGCAATCCGCGGGATGGTCGAGGGCCTCGGCGACCCTTACTCCCGGTTCCTCACCCCTGAGGAGTATCAACGGTTCCAGAGCATCGATCTTGAGGGGGAGTTCGTCGGGATCGGGGTCCAGATCGCAATCCGCGACGGGAAGGTCGTGGTGATCGCCCCCTTAGCTGGCTCCCCGGCGGAGCGAGCCGGTGTCCGAGCCGGGGATATCATCTTGGAGATCGACGGTCGCTCGACCGAGGGGCTCACACTCGACGAGGCGGTCGGGCTCCTCCGCGGGGAACTGGGGACGCCTGTGACCCTCAAGGTCCAGCATGCCGATGGGACGACCGAAGAGATCACGATCATCCGCGAGGTCATCACCGTCGATCCCGTGGACTACCGCTTGGAGGAGGAGGGGATCGGCTATATCCGGGTCACGACCTTCAACCGGAAGGCTGGAAGGGAGTTCGACCAGGCACTGCAAGACTTGCTAGCCGCCGGGATCGGGGGGCTGATCCTGGACCTGCGGGGCAATCCAGGCGGCCTCCTCGATGAGGCCATCGCCATCGCGAGCAACTTCATCGACGGAGGTGCGATCCTCAAGAGCACCGATCGGCACACCACGAGGACTTACCCGACCCAAGGGAATAACCTCCCCAACCTGCCCCTAGCGGTCCTGATCGACCGTGGGACGGCCTCGGCGGCGGAGATCCTGGCCGGGGCGATCCAGGACCACCGGATGGGCGTGCTGATCGGCGAGCGCTCCTTCGGGAAGGGCTTGATCCAGACGCCCTTCACCTTGAGCGATGGCTCGGCGGTGATCCTCACGACCGCGGAGTATACGACCCCAAGCGGCCATCGGGTCCAGGACTTTGGCCTCGTCCCCGACATCCCCGTGAGCGGGGAGGAAGAGCAGCTCCAGGCCGCCCGCGCTTGGCTCGAGGAGCACCTAGGGAGCCTTTGTCCCTGCAGTCCGCCGGGCTCGACCACGACCAGCTAGGCTAAATCCCAAGCAGGCAAGTGGACTTCCTCGTGCTCGGTGGGGGCGGCTGGGGGACGGCGCTCGCCCGGCTCCTCGCCCGGAAGGGCCATCGCACCCGGCTTTGGGTCCGGGACCCTGAGCTGGCCCAGGAGATGGCGAGGGAGCGGGAGAACAAGAGATACCTCCCGGGGGTCGAGCTCCCGGAGAGCTTGGTAATCTTCTCCGATCTCGAGGGGATTAGGGACTTCGGCGAGGCCCTCGTCCTAGCTGTCCCGAGCTTCGCTATGCGTGAGCTGGCAAGGCGGCTCGCGGGCCTCTTGCCCCCTGCTGGGGCCCGAGCCGAAGATCGGGAGCGAGAACTGGCTCTCATCAATTTGGCCAAGGGGCTCGAGCAGGGGAGCGGGAAGAGGATGTCCGAGGTCATTCGCGAGGAATTGGGCCCCCGACCGATCTTCACCCTCTCCGGCCCGAGCCATGCCGAAGAGGTGGGACGGGACTTCCCGACCACAGTCGTGATCGCCGGGACAGACCTGGAACTGGGGAGGCGACTCCAGGAGGCCTTGATGACCGAGCGGTTCAGGGTCTACCTCTCCGACGACCTTGTGGGCGTCGAGTATGGCGGAGCAGTGAAGAACATCATCGCCCTCGCCGCGGGGATCTCCGACGGGCTCGGCTACGGGGACAATGCCAAGGGGGCTTTGATCGCCCGCGGCCTGGTGGAGATGGTTCGCCTTGGGGTCCGGCTCGGGGCGAAGAAGGAGACCCTCTTCGGCCTCTCCGGGCTGGGGGACTTAGTCACGACTTGCACCTCCCAGCACAGCCGGAACAGGGCGGTCGGCTACCGGATTGGCCGGGGCGAGCGGCTCGATGCTATCCTAGCAGGGATGGAGATGGTCGCCGAGGGAGTTTATGCCACAAGGGTGGTCCGCGAGCTGGCAAGGCATCTGGGGGTAGAGATGCCGATCACCGAGGCGGTCTACGCGATCCTTTATGAGGGGGCTCACCCCCTGGAGAAGCTGAATGAGCTGATGACCCGCGAGCCGAAGATGGAATGGGGATGGAGGGAGGCCAATGAATCGACTTAAGGCTCTCATCTTGCTCTCGTTAGTGGTCGGGTTCGGGCTCGCTTGCAGCCTCTGGCTCTGGCACCAAGATCAGGCGAGACCGCCCGGACTGGAGCAGGCGGCCCTCGCCACCCTCGCTACCACCGGTGAGAGCGAGGGCCCTTGGGCCCTCCGCGAGCCGGTAGTGAAGCGGGTGGAGTTCCGCGTGAACTGGACTAATCTCGGTCCGGAAAGGGTCGAGGGCCTTCACATCTACATCGGCGTCCCATCGAACTTGCCGGAGCAAGAGATCCTCGAGTTCCGCTGGTCCCGCGAGCCGGACCGCTACCTCGAGGACCGCTATGGCCAGAGGCTCGCGGACTTCGTGTTCGCGAGGCTCGAGCCAGGAGAGACCGTCACGCTCGGGTTCACTGCTCTCGGGAAGTTCTGGAGGATAGTCTACGCCATCGAGCCTGAAAGGGTCGGGGGCCTCGAGGCGGTCCCGGAAGAGGTCCGCTCCCTCTACACCGCTGATGGGCCTTATTACCGGATCAGCGACCCCTTGATAGCCGCAACGGCTCGGCAGGTCATCGACGAGGAGAGGAATCCCTATCTGATGGCCCTGCGGATCCACGATTTCGTGGCCAGGTCGCTCAGCTACGAGCTCGACGGGGAATGGGACGACGCCGCGACGGTCCTGCGGAGAGGGAGCGGCTCCTGCAGCGAGTTCACCTTCCTCTTCATCGCCTTAGCCCGGGCCGCGGGCTTGCCCGCGCGCTACGCCGGCGGGTCGGTCTACCTCCCGAGGGGGGCCTTCGGCCGGACCTTCGTTGACCGCTACAATCACCGCTGGGCCGAGGTCTACCTCCCTGGCTACGGTTGGGTCCCGTTCGATCCCACATGGGACAATGGCGGGCTGGGCCGGCCGGCGAGCCGCGAGTATGCCGGTTCTCACGGCCATGCCCTCATCTTCAGCCGGGGCGATATCGACCCCGACTATCTCGGGGTCAGCTACATCGCCGCGGCCCAAGTCCAGGGCCAGGATCAAGGAAGAGATGGAGTGCTGATCCGGGGAGAATGGGTGGTGGTCTGGTCCGAGCCCTGACTGGCCGCTAAGGCTTCGCACTCTCTTCGAGTAAGGGGGGAGAAGTTGGCCGATTGGCTGAAGGCGCGGGGTAAGTCCGGGGGAGCGATGGCCGGGGTCGGACTAGCAGTCGGGCTGATCAGCAGCGCCTTCTTCGGGGACCTCTTATTCGGGGCGCTCTTCGGCCTGGGGGTCGGCTTCCTCATCGGCTTCGCCCTCCCGCCGCTCTTCGAGAAACCTAGGTGAAGAGCTCGCGGGCCACGCGAACGGTGTTCATATGAGCCTTGACGGTCTCGCTGAGCGGTCGAGCATAGCCCCCGCCGAGGGTGATGACGACCGGGACCTTGGCCTCGCGGCAGCTTGAGAGGACTAGCCGGTCTCGCTCCAGGAGCCCATTGTGGCTCAAGGCAAGCCCGCCGAGCGCGTCCCCTTTCAGGGGATCGACTCCCGCTTGGTAGAAGACGATCTCCGGCTTGAACTGGAAGACCCGCGGGAGGTGGCGCTCCAGTTGCTGGAGATACTCCTCGTCCGTCGTCCCCTCGGGGAGCCCGAGCGCGATGTCCGTCCTGACCTTCTTCAGGGGGAAGTTCGCCTCGCAGTAGATGTCGAGGATGAAGATGCCTTGGTCATACCGGAGGATCGCGGCCGTCCCATCCCCTTGGTGGGCATCGAGGTCGATGATCCCGACCTTACGGACGGCGTTCCGCTGCTGGAGGAGTCGGGCAGCGACGGCGATATCGTTGAACAGGCAGAAGGCCTCCCCACGGTCAGGGAAGGCATGATGGGTCCCCCCGCCGAGGTTTATCCCCAGGCCATGCTCTAAAGCAGCCCAGGCGGCCTCGATCGTCCCTCCGACGCTCGCCGCGGCCCGCCGGACCAGCCCTTCGGACCAGGGGAGGCCGAGCCGGCGGAGCTCCTCTCGGCCTAGCTCGCCCGCGAAGGCTCGCTTGAGGTAAGCAGAGGTGTGGGCTAGCCCCAGGATCCGTGGGTCCACCGACCCGGCCTCACGGAGCCACTCCTCAGGGAAGATCTCTTCTTCTACTATTCTCTGGTGGATGGCCCGATACTTCTCGATGGGGAAGGGATGGCCCGGAGGGAGCCGGACCGGGAGGTGATCGGAGTAGAAAGCCGGGATCATCCAGGGTCAGAGCTTGTAGCCGATCTGGCGGAGGAAGCTCTTTCTCTCCGCGATATCCTTCTCGGTCTCGAGCCCCTTGGCCCGGATCCCGTCCACCACCCCCAAGACCCCGCGGCCCTGCTCCGTCTCGGCTAGGATCACCTCGACCGGGTTGGCCGTGGCGCAGAAGATCCGGCAGACTTCGGGGACCAGCTTGATCGCGTTCAGGACATTAATCGGGTAGGCCCCCCTCAAGAAGATGATGAAGC